>JAFGML010000046.1 GCA_016927555.1 Thermoplasmatota archaeon | reverse complement strand
GCAGGGGTACCCGAGCATGGTCTAAGGGGTAGGGCTTAGGACCCTATGACGCAGGTCTCCGCGAGTTCAAATCTCGTCCCCTGCACTTTTTCCCACGGTTTATAGAAAAACATGCCATGAGACTGAAAAACGATTTGAACTTCTAAATGCCGGTACTATTTCAGTTTCCCGTATGCACGTTTCCAGTCTTTTGCCAACTTTAAAAATTCTGCATACCCGTTTTTTCTTATAAACTCAATAGATTGTTTGTATTTCTTATACTTATAACCATTCTTACTGTGAAAATCAAGCATAATTTCACATGTTAGATAATCGGAACAATCTGCGCAGGTTTCAAGATTTTTTTCTTTAAAACAGCACACCTTCATTTTACATTTTGCATCATTGATGTTCCTTTTACCTGTATCATATCCTAATTTGCAACCCTTACAGTAATTTTCAATGAGAGGTGGGCAAGTCTTACAATATGCACCGCAACACCCGATAAGCCTTATCTCGTTTGCAAGATTTACTTCACGTTTTACCATTTAATAGAACTTAGTTATTATAGATTAATAAAATTTTTCATATCCCAATTCAACAGGGATAAATCATCGTCTGTCAACGAATATCATGGCGGTAAATTGGGGTTCAAATCCCTTCCCCTGCGCTTATAGGTCTTCAACAGGGGAAGTATATACATTTTTAATATTAAACTCGAGTTCACATCTCGTCCCCTGCATACTTCCCTATGAGAGGAGCATGCTCTAGGAACTGCAGATTGCTTTCTTGTCCACCAGTTGTATGAGTTTCACGAGAGTCTTCTCGTCTACATCGTCCACTGAGTGAAGTTTGATGTGTCTCATGGTCTTGCCGCTGCCCTCAAACAACCGTTGCTCCTCTTTGCTTAACCCGGTGATGGCAAATCCGACGTGCACGCGAGTCTTCATGGCAGCAATATAAAATTTACCGTCTGCAACTGTGACAACACCCCACATCATCTTTTCCTCACACCCTGGCAGTGCCTTCTGAAAAATCGCTCGAACTCTTTGGATGATCTCTTGTTGCGGCGAGGGTTGTTTTTTTATATACTCGGCTATACGGGCATCCATACCTCTTCCTTCTTCGAAACCAGTAATAAATACTAACGAGAGTAATTAAAGCTACGGTCATCATCTACTTTGTTGCTGCCCTCATCTTTTACATCGCAACCATTGGAAACTGGAAAGGCGGTCATTAGAACACCACTGGAGACCAGGATCATCCCGTCGCCTCCAACAGGAGGAACAACCATCTGTCATCGGGAGGTGTGAACCAACCTCTCGAGGGATTTTTTTAAACAACTTTTTATAAAAATATTTAACTACTAGCAATACTAATAACCCTTTAGGGGGAAAAAGACCTTGAAGAATAAAATGATACTCATCGGACTCCTCATCGCCAGTCTCTGTCTTTCGTCGATATCGGGGTCATCACTTTCTTTGCCTCAAGTAGGTCCAGAGCACCAGCCGTCTCCGTCTGTGCCATCCGCGGCGAGAGCATCCGCTGAACAGAACAACGCAGTTGCGATTCTTGCACCACGGTGCTCAGCACCAGTCATCCTTGAACCCGGCGATATGTTTTCTCTTCACTTCACCGCGGACGCATTTACCACGGTGTACGCATACCTGTCTACTGCGTATGAGCCTGTCGTCGACGAGTACTGGTTATCCATAGACGATGTCCATACTGCTGAGGGAGGCTGGGTGATGAACGCCACCGTGCCTGCTGAGGTGTACCCGGAGTTGTACAACGTGACGATCCTGCTGGACAGTAACAACAAGTTATTCACCGCAACACAGCCACGTGCAGTGAGCATCGTTGGAGACATCACCGATGATTTCTCTTTCATCCACATCACTGATTTCCATCTTGGCGATCCCCGTGGGCTGGCGGAGAACATCCGAGAGACCCGGGGGTACAAATCCCTGCTGCGCTGCATCCATGAAGTCAACCTGCTGCACCCGGATTTCGTGATCATCTCCGGGGACCTGGTGTACGGCCAGCTGTACTACAAAGAGTACTCACGGGAGTACCCAAAAATCTACGAGATGCTGCAACGGTTTGATGTGCCGACGTACCTCTGCCCAGGGAACCATGATGGGTACAGACGCATCAAAGAAGACGGCTTGGAGATGTGGAAGCAGTTCTTTGGACCACTGCATTATTCCTTTGACTATGGCGATTTTCATTTTCTCTCTGTAAACTCCTTTGATTTCCCCGCGCGCCTCCGCTGGACGATCAGCGTGATTCCACTGAACTGGGGCGGGTCGATTCAAGACGAGCAGCTCAGCTGGATACACCACGATCTTTTGCAGAGCAACGCTGAGCATACGTTCATGTTTCTGCACCATAGTCCGTTGTGGGACACCCGCAATGAATCCTTACTGCGCATGGGGTACCAGAACCGAGAGGCACTGCTCACACTGATTGACCAGTATGATGTCGACATGGTGCTGGCAGGTCATGTGCACTACGACACTGCTATGGTGGTGAACGAGACGATTTTTGTGACGACGACGACACCGGTGAGCAACGTCTGCGCTGAGGATTCCTACTGGGGGTACCGCTTGATCCGCGTCGAGGATGGAGCAGTTGTCTCGTACAACTATAAAGAGCCGAAGTACTCAATTCCTTCGTACCAGCTGGAGGCACAGTTCCCCAGAGAAAGCAAAGCAGTGGTGACCAACGACCTAGAGATGACGACCTCAGTGTTACTCCAGTTTGTCCTCCCAGATGCCTCGTACTCTGTAAACCAGGGGACACTTGTATTAGAGCGCAGCAATGGGTTACTGAAGGAACTCTACGTCCAGGTTGCTGTCCCTGCGCAGAGCGAAGCCGTCGTAGAGCTGACGCAGGATTCCATACAACAGTAAACAGTTAATCGCCTACATCTTTCCTTCTTCATCAGCACGATTATTCCATACTAATGTACACCAGGACGCATGCCGCCAGAATCTCAAAGGCGGTGATGACGAAACTCAGCAGACCGAAACTGGGAGTGAGAAACGTTCGACTGATGTACGGGATGAACCGGATGTACTCCACGGCAATCGTATGCAGGGACACCAACGACAGCGCGGATTTGATGATCAACACCAGAAGGAAGAAGTTGAGTACGATGATGAACCGTGACTTCGTCTTCCGGTAGGAGTCGTAGTACACGAAGAAGACGCCAAGCAACAGCACCAGCTCCACCGTCAGAATGACCATGGCTCCCTTGTAATAGTTCACCGAGCGAGTGATCCTGGACTCATCCACCTGAATGGGGAGCTCGTTGATTCTCTCAGTTAACCCCTGCAGACCGAGCAGGGAAACCAGATACCCAACGCTGATCCCGATGATAATCAATACGGCCAGCAACAGAAACGCTTTAGTCCTTGGCGTAATGGTTTGCTTAAATGGTATATCCTTCATTCTTCTTCACCACAGGTTGTGTTCTTATTTATGTGTTGCCATCGCCCCCAAATCTCCTTGAACAGATGCATGTTTTCTTCAAGCAGGGTCGACGGAAAATAAATCTTCCCATACCCATCACCCTGAGCGGTAATCAAACGGTTCTTCTCAAGAACCCCCAGGTGATGACGCGTGGTCTTGTAATCCAGCTGTAAAAGGGTTGCCAGCTCGTTGGCGTTCCGCGGTGTGTCAATCACCTCCTGCAGGATGCGTGCCCTGTTGTACCCACCAACAGAACTGGCAAGGACCCACCACAGGAGGCGTTTCACCGCGCGCATGGGACGTCATGTCCTCATATACGAACTCTCCATATATATTCAACGGAAAAAATACAAAAAAAAGAAAGAGGGTGGTCTTAGGTGTTCGGCGTGTACTCACCGATGATGTGCGGTGCTGGTCCAAACGTGGTCATGATGCGGCCAGCGAAATTCTGGTTGTTCCACATGAGGAACCCGATCATTGGTGCCCGGTGACCCTGCATGGTCTCAAGGTAGCCGATGATGATCTTATGGCCAAAGTAGGCACCTATGGTTCCGATTTGCTCTTGGTTGAGATTGTAGATACCACCGTACAGTCTCTTGTATGCCCCCAGCTTGTACACACCAGCGAGGTACGCCCAGGTGTCAAACTGCCATTCACCGCCTTCCTTATAGAGACGGCCGAGTCCACCGACAAAGGTTCCATCGTACTCATCAAGGGTTGGTGTCGGCAGTTGTATCTTTGGCATCGTGGGAAATGCACATAACGTTGGCATCGCCAGCAGCAGTGCGCATAGGCCTAGGACAACGACGATTTTTTTCATGTGTTTCTTATGCCTCCTATGTTCTCTTTTTACTCCTTTAAATGCCCTTATTCTTTTTATGTTTTTACCCAAAACCTACCAGAATCACACCCGAGTTTTCTCCCTAGATTTCAAAGATGCTTTCTTCAATGACTCAAAGGTTTTAAACACGAGGACTGATACCGAGATCTCCGGCTGTCGTTGTCAGCTTGTGAGAGGATCCACCAATGAAGATTATCGCGTTCACCGGCATGCCTGGTTCAGGGAAATCAGAGGCAGTACAGCTTGCCAAAGACCGTGGTATCCCCGTGGTACGCATGGGTGATTTGGTCTGGGAGGAGACAAAGCGACAAGGAAAACCACTGGATGATCAGCATGTCGGCGAGGTCGCCTCTCAGATGCGTACAGAGCAGGGGATGGACATGTGGGCGAGGCGAACCATGGAACAGATCCGCACCTTGAAACCATCGTCACTCCTCGTGATTGATGGGGTGCGCAACCCAGAGGAAATCGACTATTTCAAGAAAAAGTTGGGCAAAGATTTTCTCGTGGTTGCAATCGATGCCTGCGAGGAGCTGCGGCAGCAGCGGGTGGCTGCCCGGGGAAGAATCGATGATGCCGCAAGTACAAAAAAGTTTAAAGAAAGAGACCAGCGGGAGATCCAGTGGGGGCTGCAGAAGGTGATAGCAGAGGCTGACATCATCATTTCAAACAACACGAGTCTACAGGAGTTTCAACATCAAGTACTCCAGCTGTTCGATCAGCTGTGAGAAGCGATACCTTAATCTATTTCTCTTCAGATAAGGCGCCGCGATACGTATGTTCGAAGCAACCGTGACGATTCAGCTGAAGAAAGGCGTGTCCGACCCTGAGGGGGTCAATACCCTCAAGGCGATTCACCTGCTTGGGTTTACCCATGTGAAGACTGCCAAAACCATTCGGACGTTTGATCTGCTCATCGACGGGGATGATAAAGCGAAGGTGGCAAAGGACGTTGAGGCGATCTGTCAGCGGTTGTTGACAAACCCAGTGATCCATCAGTACGCGATAGACATTAAAGAGAAAGAGTAGGGGGAGTTGTGGTGCAGTTCGAGGAGTTTTTCACAAAACTCAGAGATGATATCGACACGTTTACGGTGAACCTTGCTGATGCCTCAGACCGTGATCTTACGGAGATCAGCGCGCGGATGGGGCTGGCACTCGCGTTACCTGAGATGAGACGCATCAGGGAGTACTTCAGCACGCAAGGGCGGAACCCTACCGACATCGAGCTGCAGGCGCTGGGACAGGCCTGGTCTGAGCACTGCTGCTACAAATCATCCAAAGTTCCGCTGAAGAAATACGTATTCAACATTGATGAGGACCGTATCATCGCCCGTGAGGACGCCGGCGTCATGGAGTTCGACAAAAATCATTATTACTGTGTCGCCCTGGAATCTCATAACCACCCGTCAGCCATTGAGCCGTACGGTGGCGCAGCCACTGGTGTCGGTGGTATCGTCCGTGATGTCGTCTGCATGGGTGCGCAACCTATCGCGTATATCGACCCGTTGTTCTTCGGACCATTGGATTACCCGCAAGGGAAACTACCCAAGGGCGTCAAGCACCCTAGGTACCTGTTCAAGGGTGTCGTGGACGGCATCCGTGACTATGGGAACCGGATTGGGATCCCCACGCTTGCCGGACAAGTCTACTTCCATGAGGGGTACACCGGGAACTGCCTGGTGAACGTCGGCTGCGTCGGCATCATGGAGAAAAAAGAGCTGGTGCACAGCTGGGCGAAAGCACCAGGCAACGTGTACATCTACGTCGGCGGCAAGACCGGACGGGACGGCATCCACGGGGTGAACTTCGCCTCAGCAGAACTCACTGATGAAAGTGAGGAGAGCAGCAGGTCAGCGGTGCAAGTCGGTGACCCGATCACCAAAGAACCCGTGATCCATGCGTGCCTGGAGTGCAACCGCAAAGGACTGCTGGAGGGGTTCAAGGATTTCGGCGGCGGTGGCCTGTCGTGCGTGTCCGGGGAGCTGGCGTACTCAGCGAACATGGGTGCGGAGATTCACCTCGACGACGTGCCATTGAAAGAGGAGGGGTTGAAACCCTGGGAGATCTGGGTGTCAGAGAGCCAGGAGCGGATGATGATGCTGGTCGCCCCAGAGAACGTTGACAAAGTCCTTCACATCTGTCAGCAGTGGGACGTGACCGCTGCAGTCGTAGGCACGGTCATCAAGGAGCAGGTCATCAGGGTGTTCCTCAAAGGCCAGAAGATCCTGGAGATGGATTTGGAGTTCATGACCGGTGGACCGGTGTACGACTGTGATGTGCGGCCGTTTGTCGTCAAAAAACCTAGTCATGCTGAGAAGGAGTTTTCCCTGCCTGATCTTAATACACTTGTACAGAATATACTAGCAGCCCCTAACATCGCTTCGAAGGACTGGGTGATCCGGCAGTACGACCATGAGGTACGAGGCAACACCGTGATCAAACCCCTGCAGGGGAAGCTAGGCAAAGAGACCCATGGGGATGCCACCGTACTCAAACCACTGGAGGAGTCCTGGCGTGGCCTGGCGGTGACTGCTGATGTGAACCCCAGGTTCATGGAGCGTGACCCGTACTGGGGAGCAATGTCAGCGGTTGATGAAGTCTGCCGGAACCTCGTCGCTGTTGGTGCGAAGCCGGATTCATTGTTGGATTGTCTGAACTTCGGGAACCCTGAGAAACCAGAGCGCATGGGTGAGTTCTACGAAGCATGCCGCGGCCTAGGTGACATGGGCCGAGCATTGCATCTGCCGTTTGTCTCAGGGAATGTGAGTCTCTACAACGAGTCAGCAAAAACCGCGGTGCCGCCGACCCCTGAGATTTTTGGTGTTGGCATTGTTGAGGACATCCGCACCTGTGTGACGAGTGATCTGAAGACAGAAGGCAACCTGTTGTACCTTGTGGGGAAACCAACAGAGAAGGAACTGGGTGGGTCTGAGTACTACAACCTCATGAAAATCGAAGGTGGAATAGTCCCACGGACTGATCCGAAGGTGCTGCAGCAGTGCAGCAACGGGCTACTCGCATGTATGAAAAAAGGGTACGTTGCTGCGTGTCATGATGTCAGCGAAGGCGGTCTTGCCGTGTGTCTCGCGGAGATGGCGATTGGTGGTGATCTGGGTGCTGTAGTGGACATCACCGGGGTTGGCGCGGGGATGCGGACTGATCTGAAGCTGTTCTCTGAGTCGAACACCAGATGGGTTGTCGAAGTACACAACGAAAAGCAGACAGATTTTGAGAAGGTATTGAAAAAAGAACACGTGCCGTTTGTGGTGCTGGGGAAGACAACAGGGAATCATCTGAGCGTGCAAGATAACAAGAAGACAGTCGTTGACCTTGGTGTTGATGTTCTTCGAGAGTGCTGGCAAACGCCGATCTGGAAGGTTATGGGATAAAAAAAAAATGATTATAATGCTGCGGTAGCTTCTCAGTAGTAGAACCGAGTTTTCTTGTTGATAAAGTAACCACAAAGGTTTTAACCTTCTTTTTGATACATATAGTTCGATGAGGTGCAACAAATGAAATATTTGCATTTTTTAATAGCGATGTGTAT
>JAFGML010000045.1 GCA_016927555.1 Thermoplasmatota archaeon | reverse complement strand
CACCCTGCATCAAAAAAGCACGAGAAAAGCTCCTCTTCTCATCATTACCACAGGGCTGGTGATTTGTTTTTTATTTGCCGCCTTTGCAGAGAACATGGGGCTCACCGCGCTCATCGGTGCGTTTATGGCAGGCGTGTTCATCCGCAAGACACCACAGGCAAACATCCTTGCTGACTACATAAAAACCATTGGGTACGCCTTCTTCATCCCTTTGTTCTTCGTCAGCGTTGGCGCAGGCTTCGATTTCATGTTCCTGTTCCACTCAACTCACCTGGAGGCACTGGTTGTCTTCATTATAGTCTTTGTCATGTTCGGCATGATTAGTAACTTCTTAGGTGGCTCGCTTGGGGCGCGGTTCTCTGGGTTAAGCCGACAGGAATCCATCAGCGTTGGCATTGGCATGATGCCGGTCATGGGGGTGGCGTTAATCGTGGTGACTGCTGGTATCGATGGAGGCATCTTTGGCGCAGCCTCTGGGGTGCTGGCGAATCAGATTCGAACTGCGACGCTCCTGCTCATTATCATCAGTGCGCTCATCACACCACCGCTGTTGAAAAAGAGCATGGTTACCCCTGTGTCAAAGATCATGGGGAAGAAAAAAACAAAACTGACGATGTACAGCCATCCTCACTGCTCAGAGTGCTTCTCTGCACTACGACTCGACTCAAGGAGCAACGCCTGGTACTGCGACACGTGTCAACAACACATGCCCGTGTATAAGAAAAAGGTTACACGTGTGCTGCAGGGTCCAGAAAAAACAGAAGCGTACATAAAGAATATCATTGGGGTTGGCACCATCGTCTTGTGTGCCGTGGTAATCCAAACTATGGGGTCGATGGATACGGTAGAAAAAATCTCAGCGATCATCGGCATCTTCATTGGCACCACCATTGGTTTTTTCACTGTCAAGTATTTGTTTTCCCAAGAGAAATCCATGTCATAGGTATCCTGGAAGGTTGTTGGTGCGAAATGTTTTTGTACCACTGGTGAAATGCCGTGGTCCCTACAGTACCACCTGGGGGTGAACAGCATGTTGAATTTCACGTATCATGTACCAACACGTGTCGTCTTTGGCAAAGGGTCTCTTGACAAGCTCGGACGTGAACTGTCGTGTCTTGGGGATTCACTGCTCTTTGTCTACGGTCAAGGCAGTATCAAGAAAACCGGGTTGTACGACGCAGTACACCAGATACTCAAAAAGCAGCAGCAGGTGCGCTACCGTGAGCTTGCTGGAGTTCAACCGAACCCGCGAATCACCAGCGTTCGAGACGGTATTGCTCTGTGTAAAGAGCATGGCGTCACCGGGATACTGGCGGTGGGTGGTGGCAGCGTGCTCGACTGTGCAAAGACTATCGCGACCGGTGTTTTCTATCCAGATGACCCCTGGGAGATGTTTCTGAAGGGAGACTCAACGATTCAGAGAGCACTGCCTGTGGGAGCGGTCATGACGTTTGCAGGGACAGGATCTGAGATGAACGGCAATGCGGTGATCTCCAATGAACAGACCAGTCAGAAACTTGCTATCCACAGTGATCTCCTCAGGCCAGCGTTCTCGCTCCTTGACCCGACGTACACCATTACGGTTCCCCGGGATCAGACCGCGGCAGGTGTGGTTGATATCTTCAGTCATATCCTGGAGCAGTACTTCA
This sequence comes from Thermoplasmatota archaeon, assembly GCA_016927555.1. Classification (GTDB taxonomy): domain Archaea; phylum Thermoplasmatota; class E2; order DHVEG-1; family DHVEG-1; genus SM1-50. The sequence goes on along the minus strand of JAFGML010000045.1, from coordinate 4,200 downwards.
GCCCCACGCAGGAGACGTTTGTGCAGGATAGACTTGCGGAAAGCCTCTTGAACACCATTGTACACTACGGTCCTGTGACACTCAACGAGCCACACCAGTACGAGGCACGTGCGCAAGTCATGTGGACGAGTAGCCTTGCGCTGAATGGACTGCTGGGGTACGGGAAGTTGTCTGATTGGGCGACCCATGCCATAGAACATGTGCTCAGTGCTTTCTATGATGTGACCCATGGGGTGGGTCTGGCGATTCTGACTCCCGCCTGGATGCAGTACGTGTGTGAACCAAAGACTAGGGAGAGATTTGTGACCTATGCACAGAATGTCTGGGGTATCACTGGTACTGATGCGGATCACGTTGCAACACAAGGTATTCTGAAAACACAAGAGTTCTTCACCAGCCTGGGGATGCCTACTCGGTTACGAGACATCGGTATTCACAACGAGCGTTTACAGGAAGCGGCCAAGAGCGCTGTTGCGTTTGGTGACATCGGGAAATTTAAGAAACTTGGGTACCGTGACGTCCTGACGATTTTACAAAACGCTTACTAGATCACAAAAACCCACGAATCTCTATTTTTTGATTTTCCGGATTTTGAATTCTCCCATCCCTGAGGGAATGATCTCAAGTTCATCCCCATCATTGATATTATGTGCCTTGGCAAGCTGACTCGGAATCGTGATGACCAAGCTGCTTCCCACTACGCGTGCTTTCCGAGTTAGAGGCATGGTCCCCTCCTGCAAGGCTAAGTAATGTATACTTAGATATATATATGTTTCCATTTTTTCAAGTATATCTATAAAGAGCTGTGCACATATATTTCTTCTCTTGGGGACTAGGAGTGCGAGCACCCGTAGGTAGCGTTCTGTGCTCCTGAGAGAAGTGTAACCAAACTCTTATGAATCAACAGCAACTATGGGGTGGACGTGAGGCACCATGAAATTGTTTATCGACACTGCTGATTTAACTCAAATCAAAGAACTCGCCTCCTGGGGCATCCTGGATGGTGTGACGACCAATCCGACATTGCTAGCACGCAGCGGGCGATCCCTGCAGGAAGTCATCGATGAGATCTTCCACCTCGTCAACGGACCCATCAGCCTTGAAGTCGTCAGTGAGAAGGCAGAGGAGATGATCACTGAAGCCAAAGGCATTGTCGCAAAAATCCCGCAGAAGTACCGAGAGAACGCCACAATAAAGATACCGATGACTGCGGAGGGACTGAAAGCAGTCAAAGCCCTCAGCCAGCAGGGAATAAAGACCAACGTCACCTTGGTGTTCTCCGCGAACCAAGCACTCCTTGCGGCGAAAGCAGGGGCGACCTTCGTCAGCCCGTTCATCGGCAGACTGGATGACAACGGCCAGGAAGGCATGCAGATCGTCGAGGAGATCATGGAGATCTTCTGCAACTACGACATAAAAACCGAGGTCATTGTCGCCAGCATCAGGCATCCCATTCACGTGATACAAGCTGCACGGCTCGGTGCTGACATCGCCACGATTCCACCTGAGGTCATCAGAAAAATGGTCAAGCACCCCTTGACCGATGCCGGCATCACCAGCTTTTTAAAAGACTGGGAGAAAGTAAAAAAATAATCATGGTGTTACGACTGTTTCTCTGAGAGGTACTGGATGCCTTTCTCCGTGAGTTTCACTTCACTGTCAGAGATGTACTTCAGCATCTCCAGCTGCAGCAGCTTCTGAATCATGGTGTCCAGCTTCTGACGAGACACGTGCAGCAGTGCCACGGCGGAGTCCACGTCGATATCCCGTCGGCGCATCATCGCGAGCAGCTCGTCTTCCTTTGCTGAGATCTTCAACATCGTGGTCTTTGGGGAGGGGATGAAGTCAGATTCCTTCGATTCTGCTAAGCGCTCTACGTACTCCTCGATGATTAGATCCAGGTAGAGCGTATCCAGGAGTGTTCCCTTACTATCAAACAGACGGCAGATGTTATTCTCGTACTTCCACGTCGAGACGCTGTCCCAGGTATACTCTGGTCTGAGCTCCTCATCCTGATCGGGTCGGCGTGGGGGAGACGGGTGCAGCCCCTTCATCTGGTACCGCAGGTGTTGTTCTACCTGCAGCTCCTCGAGGTGAACCCCACAGGTGCTGAGGCTATCGATCACCTCATCGCCGAGGTGCTCTTTGAGCTCAGTAATGAAATAGCGGCCCACCTCATCACCTATTGTGTGTAAGAGCTCTAGGTAAATGACACGAACCAAAGCATCAATAGCCTCACCAAGTCGTGGAGACAAAAGAGCATCGAACCGAGCATCAAAGCGTATCTGCACAGTTGTGCCGATGAACGATTCATCCTGGAGTTCAAACCAGGAGAAAAACTCATACGTAGGCTGTAACTTTTTCGTCGTGTTTTTCAACAGTTGAATCGCAAAGCTATCCAGGGTCCGTCGTCCTACCACCTTGTACAGTCCTTCGATGACACGGGTGATAAGAACAGCATTCTGAATACAGACCACATCTCCTGAAAAGTCGAATCGGTTGTACGTTTATAAAAGCTTGTCCAGTGCGCTGTTACCAGATATGTCCCCAGTCATGTCCTTTGCATTCTGGACAGACAAAATCTACCCTATCATGCCTTTTTGTGATTTTCATCGGGACAAGGAAATTTATGTCACATTTTTTACAATGGTACATGTTGATATTCGAATTTCGTCTCCCCTTCATAGGCCATATAACACAAAGAGAGGTTAAAAAGCTTTCTATGATGAAAAAATCCCATACAAAGAGAACAGATGAAAGGAGAAAAAGAGGGGAAAAAGGAGGTTAGTTGGCCTCTCGCTGGAAGAACTCCATGTCGATGCGATCCCAGTCGTCAAAATCATTCCTTCCCCTGGAGCCATCAGAGTAGTCAACCATCAGGTAGACGTACCCGTAGTTCATGCAGCTCTTGTACGGCCGCCACTTCCAGTAGTTCTTCATCCAGGGGTGCGTGCTCTGCTGGTCATCACACCCAGGTGTGTTGGAATGAAATATCCCAAGTGTATGGCCGCACTCGTGCATGTACCCACTAGCGTAGACGACGGCTTTCCTGCGTGGGGTCAGTGCCTTGATGAACTGCTGGTTCTCCGTGCACCAGCTGGAGATCTGAAACGAGTCGATGTACGGGGTATGCCCATTCCAGAAGACGTACCCTGCCCACCCGGCATCGTAGACCACCAGGCCATAGTGGAAAATACCGCGCCGCCAGTGGCTGAGATTCCCATGGAGAAAATACTCGTAGTACATATCCTGTAGCTCCTCATGCTCTGAGGAGTCATCAAAGGGGATCATATCGCTGCCGCCCATGCATCCATCATCGAGGTGCAGCACGACATTCTGACGGTTGTACGCCACGTACAGCATCTCTTTTGACTTCTCAGGCAGAATGCTTTCGAATCCATCAGGGCTGGCCTCCATCTGGTCCAGTTCGACGAACAGGTCTTTGCGGAAGGGATCAGAGCCCCACTGCGACGTCAGGTACTCCTCAACGTTGTCAAGGCCATCATGCTCAGGGTCGATGCTGGCGTGGTCCTCCGCAACAAAGGGATCGTAGAACCAGTAATCATAGTACTTCTCCGTGTTCCAGTCGTAGTAAAACCCATGGCCCCAGTGGTACTCCCATTCGATGGGTACGCCATCTCCATCATCATCTCTGCCGGTGTCATCCACCGCTGGGTCGGTCCCATACAACGTGGTTTCCACCCAGGCAGGGATGCCGTCACCATCAGGATCTGTCTGGGTGATATCAAACACAATCTCACAGTCGCGGTCTCGTTCATACATGCTGTTGTCGTCACAGCCGTTCAGCCGTCCGTACCCACTAGGGTCAAAGCCTGTTGGGTCGTAATCATTCCAGTCATCCCCCAGCCAATGACCGGATTTAACACTGTACATGAGATCGACATCCCGCTTACTCCGTGGGCCGTCAAAGTGATAGGTACTAATGTCACACATGCGGTCAAGACCCAGGTTTCTATCCCACAGTTGAATCGTGATATTCACGAACTCCTCATCTGCCGGCACCAGCAGGCTTGCGGTGAACTGCGGATCTGAGACCACAGCGGTGTTCTTCCAGGTCTGGCTTTTGAATTCTATGTCATTGATGAAGACACGGACGTACATGTCTGGCTTTGTGAGCCAATCGATTTTTTCAAGTGTGCGGGTTGGCAGTTCAAAGGTTTCAAAGGCTCTGATGCTTTT
>JAFGML010000010.1 GCA_016927555.1 Thermoplasmatota archaeon | reverse complement strand
GATGTTGCCGATGGCTTTGCCCGCCATTTTCCCCTGCAGGTCATAGATAGCCTGGAAGATGGTGCCGTTGATGACCAGGATGACGGCAAGGAAGACGAAGAAGGAAATGAAAATCACAATGCTGTACAGAGACATCTCGGTGCGTCGTTGCTGCTCGACTAACCGTATTTGGTCGAGTTCTTTTGCTGCGGCGTTGAACACCGCGGCGGTGTTGCCCCCTATCTCCAGTGCTTTGTTGATGGTGATCGCGAGTCGTTTGACTTCGTTGTGGCTGACCCGCTCCCCAAAGTTGACGAGCACTTCATTAATCGGAATACCCCAGGAGAGCTGGGAGACCATCATTTTGAGTTCTTTGGTCAGCTCCCCGTAATCCCCCTCAGAGGCTGACCGCATGGAGTCGTAGATCGTCATCCCCGAGGCTGAGGAGTTGGCGATGTCACGTAGGAAATCCGGGAGTCTATTCATGATGTCGCGTGTTTTTTTCTGCTTAAACGCGTTGTAGAACCCCAGTGGTCCGATGCAGCCAAGCACTCCGAAGACGAGGTAATCAACAGGCAGCAGCACTCCTTCCAGGAGAATCGGGTGACCTATCATGGCGAAGAACCCGAAGACAAAGAAGAGGGCGGCGAGCAGAATGGAGACACCAAGGATGACGTCTTTGACTTTGTCTTTCCCGTACTTCTTGTTGATGTTGTATGGTTGGACGATCTTGATTGGTTTTATACTTCTTCACCCATCCCTGATTTCATCATGACATAGAACCCTAAGTACGCAAGAGGAAGAATAAATAATGAAATGATGTACAGGAAGATGAAATCAATACCCCCACTAGTCAAGCCCATGACCGAGAGGATGATGACGAGGAACAAGGGAAACGCAATAACAGTGGTGACGAAGCTTTCTGCCATGATCGCCAGGGAGTCAAGGTTCTTCTTCCGGTCGGAGAGATCATCGTACATGTAGCGGTCCACGCAGTGGGCAAAGTAGGGTGCCAGCTCGCTGCCTGATTGCAGGACTGCGACGATGCCCTGGAGGAATTCTTTGAATTTCTTCGATGGTGAGATCTCTATGGCTTTGCGTAGCGCGTTGATCGCATCAACGCCCATCAGCTCGATTTCTGTGGTGATCTTCTTTGCTTCTTTCTGGACCTCGCCGTACAGCTTGATGCCCGCGAGGGTCCCGAAGATCTCAGAGGGCGAGATGCCTGCCACAGACATGGTGTTGACGAAGTTGGCGACGTAGGGGAGGTGCCGGTCGATGTTCTTGCCCCGTGCCTTTGCTTTTGAGGAAGGGAGTTGCAGGTACACCACTCCGATTAGGACAGGTACAAGTGAGGTGATGATGAGCATCAGGAGTGCGGTGATGCTGTTGGGGATGAGGAGATACAGGACCAGGGTGGAGACAAACGAGGCGATGAACCCTAGCAGGATGTTCATGAGGATCATGGAGTAGTACTCCTGGTACACCATGCTGATGTCTGCTTTTGCTAAAATATTGTTTTTGCTGGTTTCAGAAACGTTGAGTTTCTGGAAGGTGGACGCAAAGAGCTGTCGACAGAACCTGGTGTACTTCGTTGATTTCATCCTTGCATATCCCTCGTAGCAAGCTGCAGTATTTTTTCTGGGAATTTTTTGTACTCAGCGATGATTTTTCCGAAGTCCTTGTACGAGGTGATGCCTTTCTTGCGCATCCATTCCAAGATAAGCATTCTGTTGTCCAGCTCGTGTCGGAGCTGTTCATCTGTCCAGTCGTTCTGCTGTTTGATGCGGGAGAGGATTTTGCTTGATCCGCTGCTTTCGAACCGGTCGTCTGTCTTGGAGACCCAGGTGTAGGGTGCCATGAAGATGAGCTGGTTGGTATCCGTGTCCAGTTTGATAATCTCGGTGACACTGGTCATGCGTCGCACCATTTTCTTGCCGATTTCAACAGCGTTCTGGAAGACGATGACATCCAGGCTGGTGAGGAGCGCACGGGGTAACTCGATGGGCGGGTTTTCCAACCGTTGTATCAGGGTGTGTATGGAGCTGGCGTGCACCGTGGCGTACGCGGTATGCCCGGTGGCCATGGCCTGGAACAGGCTGTACGCTTCTTTGCCTCGTACCTCACCGACGATAATAACCCGTGGTCGTTGTCGTAAGGCTGCGCGGATGAGGTCGAACATGTCGATGTCTTTGCCGGTTTTGCTCTCATCACTGGCTGCGAATCCTTTTCTGGTGGTGCCTGCGACCCAGTTCTTATGGGGGATGTTGACTTCCCTAGTGTCTTCAATAGAGATAATCTTATGGGACGCTGGGATGAACAGCATCAGGGCGTTGAGCGCCGTGGTTTTTCCACTCGCGGTGCCGCCGCAGAAGAGGATTGATGCCCCGTCTTCAATGGCCATCCAGAAGTAGGCTGCCATCTCGGTGGACAGGGATGTGTAGTTGATGAGATCAAGGGGGGTGAGTGGTACTTCCTTAAACTTTCGTATTGTAAATGTTGAGCCGCTGGTGACAGTGCGTGCCAGGGTGGCTTGGAGACGGGACCCATCTGGGAGTTTGCCGTCGACGATAGGGGAGAAGATGCTGATTTGTTTGCCTGAGATCTGACAGAGTCTGACGAGGAAGGAGTTCAGTTCTTGTTCTGAGTCAAAGTAGATGTTGGTTTCGATGGCTTCGTACTTGCGGTGGTGGATGAAGATAGGGGTGGTCGGTCCGTCGCAGGAGATGTCCTCGATGCCGTCGTCGTGCATGAGGATGTCGATGCGGCTGTAGCCGAGGAAATCCCGGAAGATGTGGTAGTAGATCGTGTCTTTTGAGGCTTCCTCGATGTAGATGCGATTATCCAGGATGATTTGTTCAATGGTTTGTAGCAGGAACTGTTCTTTTTCGTCTTTGGTCATGGCGAAGGTGTCGATGTCTGCCAGCATCTTGAAGAGGTGGGCAAGTTCTCTTTTAATGGCGTCCTGGTCTTCGGTGAGTTGTGGTTCGATGACTTCAAAGACGTACTCATGTGTCGTGTGGTCGTAGATGATGCGTTTGCTGCCGAGGGCCTTCCATCCGAACCCGGTTTGCTCCTCGATGACCTCCTTGTTGCTGTCGTCTGGCGGAGGAGGTGCGCTGGGTGCTTCTTGAGTCTGTTGTTGTTCCTTCTCAGCAGGTGGTGTACCCTGTTGTGGTTGTGGTTTGTGGACGAGCTGCGGTGGTGATCCTTTCGTGGGCGGTGTGTGTTTCTGTCTGGCTTTGTCAAGCAGGCTGGGGCGTTGTACGGTGGTGTGTGCTGGTGCTGAGCTTGCCTGTGGTCGTGGCATAGGTGTTGGTTGTGGGTGATGGACCGGCTCTGGTGGTCTTTGTTGCTTGACGTACGGGAGTGGTTGTCTGCCGGTGTCTTGCTTCTGCTGGACTCGTGCTGTAGGATGAAGACGCGGTGGGGGAGGCGGTGGTGGACTGCTGGGTGTGAGAGGACGGGGCGCCTGCGTGGGCATCGGCCGAGGACGTACTGGTGGTTGTAGCTGTTTTTTTTCTGCAGGTTGAACCGGGTGGTCCACCTGCTGGTGTGGTGCTTTTTTCTGCTGTGCTTTCTCCAGTAGTCCCATGCGTCTCACTTAATGTGGTATTTTGTCATGACTTTCTCATAGAGTGCAAAGTCTTTTGATTCGGCAAACCGGTTGATGACGTCCTCGGGGAGTTCCCCTAGGAGTGTGTCGGTGACACGCAGCAGGTTGATGATATCTTCATCAAGCTCGGGTGTTTCTGCAGGTTTGCGCGATGGTAAGTACCGTTTTTTTGGTTCGTCAGGATGCTGTGGTACAGCGTGTTTGTGTGCTTCTGCCTGCTGTTGTTTTACAAGCTTCTGTTGTTGTTTCTGCTGTTTGAGGTGGTCTTTGAGTGCTTGTTTTTCTTGTTTCTTCCGTTGTTTCTCCTGCAGCTTGGCTTGGTGTTCCTGGAGTTTCTGCTGTTTCTGCTGCTCTTTGAGTCGTTGTTTTTCGTCTTTGTCTTTGGTTGTGACCTCTGGTTGGTGTTTTGGCGCGGGTGGTTCTGTGTGTTTCTTTTCTTGTTTCTTCTGCTCGCGTTCAGCTTTTTTAGCGTGGAGTTTCTCGAGTTTCTCTTGCTCTTTCTGGAGTTGCTTTCTGATTTTTTCTTCTTCTTCTTGTTTGCGTTGGAGTTCTTTTTGTTGCTGTTCTCTTATCTGCTGGGTGCGTTGGTCGAAGTCAACGGGGATGTAGTGTTCTTTTTTCTGTGTCTTCTGTTGTTTGCTGTTGAGGTAGTAGAGCTGTGATTTTTTGTCGATGTCGTCGTTCTGCTTCATGGCTGCTGCAACCGCTGTGTTGTAGGTGTGTTTCTGCGGCAGGTGTGCAGTTGCCGGTTTGGCTTTATTCACAGGTGGTATGGTGGTTGTTTGTGGTGCTGAGGAGGCAGTCGTCTGTTTAAGTGGTTGTGTGGTGTGTGCGTTTGCCAGCATGGTCAGGTCTATGATTTCTACACGGTGTTGCTGTGGCGGGGTCTGTATGGTGAGGTACTCGTCCGTGAACTCCTGGCTGCTGATGAATTTGAACTCAGGGTGTAAGGAGAGCTCTGAGGCAAACTCCCCAGAGGTCATGGTCTGAACAGGTGCTGGGGTGCTGGGTGGTTGCCAGCTGAGTTCACCAGTGGACAATGTTTTGTGAAGCGGTGGTCGTGGTTCGATAGGAAGAGGTGGTGTTGAAGGGACGTGTATTGGCGGTTCGCAGGACGCTTGTGTGGTCGTGTCCATGTCGTGTTCTGCAAGGAGTGTGTCGATTTTTTTGATGAGTTCCAAATGCAGATCGAGTGGCGGACGTGGTGTGGTTCTCCGAGGTGGTTGTGGTGGTACAACCATGGAGGTGAGCGGTAGAATCAGAAGTGTGTGATGCCTGCCTACGGTTTTTTTCTTCTGAGGAGACATAAGTGTTGTTCCCATCCTTTTGTTGTAGGAGATGCACTAGCAATAATGCTGCGTGGTTGCATCCCATTCATATTTTTTTTTGTTCTGGTGTGGTATGTTGTTTTGTTATTTTAAATGTTACTACTATTGAAAGGTATGAGTATTAGCCGATCCAGCCGGGGGCGATTTGGACTTCGACATCTACGGATTTCACAGTCATGGTGACCTGGTCGAGGTTTTGAAATTCTACTGTGATGTACCCCTCTACGGTTGTAATCACACTATAGGAATTTGCAGGTAGGTTTGCTTTTGTAAAAACGCTGATGAAGAAATCTTCCCATGCGTTTTGGTACTCTGTTGGAAAGCTAAATGCTTTAACATCTGTGAAAGGACCATAGACATTTGAGGTGAGGAAGCGTGTTTGTATTGGATAGGTGCCATATCCTCCGATGGATGTTTTTTCCCCTATGCCTTTTGTGTTAATGAGGGTAAACATCATCTCCAGGTTACAGGTGCCAGCACTGATGTAGGTCGCATGGAAGTTAGGGACGATGGCCATGACGTTCCCATCTGTCTGGCTGGCGATCAACGCTCCTGCTTCATAGACGTACTCTTTGTTGAGGAAGTAGGCGTTTTGTGACGTGTATCGGACAGCGCCAAATGATGTGGAAAACAGCTGTGGGTTTGTCGGTTCGTCTTTTGTGATAAAAAAAGCGGTTCCTTCTTCTGTTATTTCTAGTGATCCGTATGCTCGTGATGAGGTAAATATTGGCCATTCCTTGCTGCCCAGGGTAATAGATGCTGACAGGGCGATGTCACTATTTTCGTTTAATGCCTGGGAATCGATGGCAAATTTCAGTAACGCGAACTGATCCATGACGACGTTCATGTGTTCTGCTTCTTTTTGCTGCATCCACTGAGGGACGTAGACGGTTTGGACAATGGCAAGGACTGAAGTAAGCAGTCCAACGAGCAGGACTGCAACGATGATGCCAGCGACCGCGTCATCTTTTTGCTGTAGTTTCTTCCATAGTTTTTTTCCTTTTTTCATGGTTCACCTTCATGGTGGTGGAAGGGATGCTAAGTATTCAGTCCACGTGGTTTGAATATCCTCGGATTCAAGGGGTTTATCCCAGATGGTGATTTCATCAAGCAGGCCGTTGAATAAACCGAAAATCAACTCGTCTTGATGTGAATTAATACCAGCATCGTAGTCCTCTGATAGTTTTACTTCTCCGTTGATGTAGAGGTTGATGTTGTCTGAGTTTGCATCCTTATCGTAAGTAAGTACAATGTAGTTCCACTTATCTGGTTCGGCTGGTGTGAATGGTTGAGTGAATGTCAACCCATTGATTTTCACATAAATATTAGTGTTATCAATATAGAGTCCAAAACCTAGTGAGCTAGAGGTATCGTGTTTTGCGACTATGGCCTTGGTTGTCGTCGTGTATGAGGTGGTGATTTCTACGGTGGTTACATACGCATCATCGCCTCCATTCCCTGCTCTGTGAAGAATGGCGTACAGGTCTGGATTTTGAGTCGTCTGCAGCATGGTTGCTGGATTTACTGCTGTGGCATGAATTTCGAGTTTTTTGACGTAGTCATCTGAGAGGTCTCCATTCTCTGTACCCACTTTAAACAGGTAGAGGTACTTGGGATATGTCACTGCGGCATAGACTTCATCTTTGATATGGATGAGCTGAGGGTAGACGAATTGAAAATCGGATCCTTTGTATAATTCATCGATGACCTGCTGTTGGATGAGGCCATCCTGGTCGATGTGAATGGTGTGGATGGTTCCATTGTATAAGTACGATGTACCAGGTTTTTCACGGATGTTTGAAGCCAGGATGCAGTATCCGTTGGTAGCACTTAGTATAGCAGGATAGTAACTATTGGCATAAGTATCATGTTCTTGAAATCTAAATTGACTGTTTGGATCCACGATATCATTGATTAATCCCTCATCAGTGATCTCTACGGTCTTCACATGGCCGTAGTACTTCCCTGAGACTTTCATATTGAAGGCAAGTGCATAAATATTTTGTGTAATCGAAGGGTCAGTAGTGCTGTAGACCTGTGTGATAGACGGATAATAACATTCATCAACCATGGTGAAAGACTCTGTGTCAATGGGATTTCTGTCAATATCTCCATTTGTTTCATCAATGGAAATGGTCGCGATTTTCATAATAGAAGAAGTGGTGTAGACAACAGCATATGTTTTTTTATTACTAATACTCTCAGTAACCTCTATGACATCTGAATGAACATAGATGGAGAGTGATGTAAACGAAGCAGCATCAACAAAAGTGATTGTTTGACCATCGTTGCTGATCTGTAGGGTGCATATGTTCAGTTTTCCACTTGGGCCGCGGTAGAAAACCGCAAAGTAGTCCCCTGCGACAGGGAGGATCTTTGTCCCGTACCAGTTATATTCATCCTCAAATTTGTATGAATTGACTGTTTCATCGATGACTCCATTGGAGTTTATTTTGATTGTTCTAAGAACACCATGGTAGTCAAGGTCGCTGTACGCTATCGCGTAGATGTCGTTGGCGACATGTACCATATCAGGGTCGTACCAACAGAAGTAGCCTAACTCCAAGGTATCAATGCAGGGAAGGACGATGGTACCATTATCCTGGATTTCTATGGTTTTTATCACCCCGTCGTATCCCGCTCCTTTATAGGCGATTGCAAAATAATTGTTGTCTGTATTCGTGCCTAATTTAATGACGCTTGGCAGAGCACAGGATCGTGCAAACAATTCCGAGTCAACTGGCGTGATGGCTCTAGTATTGATATCAATGTCGACAGTTTGAATCATGCCATAACTTGAATATTGTCGATAGATAACTGCTAGGGTGTTATCATCAACACGTATCATTTCTGTTTCAAAGTAACCACCACTAGTAGATTCATATAAATCTATTACCGCTGATAAATCTTTATAGATGAATAAACCGTCGTTACTAATTATCACGTAATTGATTTTTACATATGAGGACGTTCCTTCGTAGTGATTGTATGCAACAGCAAAAAGCTGGCAACTTGTGGAAAGATGGGTAATATCACCTATGTGGACAAAGGACATTGAATGCGCACTATCCAGATCATATGCATCAAATGTTTTTCTCTCAAGACCTACACCACTGTCCGGGATTTTTACTGTCACTATGTTTCCATCCTGATCTTTTCCACTGAATCCTATTCCATAAATATCCCCATTAACATGAAAGAGTGTACAGTATTCATTTGGTTCTTCATTCGCCGTATCGCTATCATATGATAGTGTTTCAACTATAGTATCCTGAATCTCTCCAACAGCAGAGATTGTCACGGTTATGAGATGCCCACGATCTTTATTTTGATATCCATAGACGATCGCGTAGACGTCACCATTTATGTGAGTGATATATGGGTCAAAACAATTCTCTCCACTTTGCCTGAACTTTAGCAGATCACCTGCAAACGTAGCTCCTTTTTGAATCGTGCCATCGTTATTAATTGCTACAGTAATCAGATATCCACCTGTATTTGAAGCGCTGGTTGAGTATACAATAGCAAACACTTGATAGCTTCCTTGGTCTGAGACATGAATGATCCTAGGCTTGTAGCAATCATGGTTGACTCCTGCAGGAGGATAATCACTTACCCAAGTGAACCGCATGGAATCAACAATATCATGATTATTCGTAATTGCTCCTTGGTCTGTAATGGTGACGGTGATGAGATACCCATCATGGCTTGTTCCACGGCAGGCTATCGCGTACACATCCCCGGAGACATGAATGATATCAGGGTCGTGACAATCAGGGCTGGTAATAGGAAACGCTGAGTCCTCAAGTTTTTGTGCAGTGATGTCACCCATGGTGTTATCATCGTACGGTTTCAGCCACGCCTCGATACTAAGCTTGTCTTCAAGGTCTAAGCAGGGTTTATAGGGGACAATAACCTGATCATCGATTCCATCAAACTCCAACGCCTCTTCGCTTCCAACAGGCGAAGGCACCCCAGATACCCATTGAGCCCCGTACACATCACCATGGTTCTCATAGGTGGTTTCATCCCACGCTTTATTATTCACGTTCTCTTCGAAATGCCACTGGCCTATCACATTACCGCCTGTGGTAAAGGATTTTGTTCCTGTAAAATCATACGCGTCTGCAGGAGTATATATATTTTGATATCGTATCCATGCTCGATAGTCATACTTTGTATTTGGCGCAAGATTCGTAATCGTATCATCCCATGATCCTGTAGTAGGGGGCGCAAGTGGAATTTCTTCCCACCCACTATGACCTAGAGCAGGAGGTGACTCAGGTGGAATCCACGGGGTGCTTCCTGGCGTACTACTCCATTCTCTGTACTGGAAGCACACATGCGTTGCTCCAACATAGGTTCGTCTGTTATACGTCAAGGTCAAGGTCGCCTCATCACTTAAGGGAACAGCGGAGATACCTGTGATATACGGGTAGATACCTGTCAACCCATCCTGCAGTACCGAATTCAACAACACCGTGTTGAGGGTTGGATCAATAATCAACGCCTTCACTAGGAGACCAACCACATTAATTTGTGTACCTCCACCACCCATCGGCCAGACTGAATACGTGAGCTGCTCCCCCATGTTCCAGTACCCATCATTATTCTCATCACCTCCAGGTAAAAGATCCTGGACAAGAAACTCATGGTCGCTATCCTCATAGGTGAGAGTGATTTGTACATTGCCTGATAAAGGGGGACCACCGCGATGCTCAAAGTAGATGTAGGATGATCCAGATTCATCGTTTTCCACCACCCCAACCAGTTCAACGGCAGGCGATTCATTGCCTGTCGACGAAAACGGATCGTACATCACAAGGGTGAGAGCAGCCATAAACGCACCAATAATCCCCAGCAGGAGCACTACGCCAACGACCTCGGAGACGGCTTGGTTCGACCACGAGGTACGCTTGAAAGAACAAGCAAGCTTTGTAGTAAAAATGTTCTGTGTTTTTTTCCGCATGATCCATCCCATCCTTAATCATGTGAACGTGCAGGACACGTGCCACACACGACAGCATACCAACTACATTTTAGAGCAGTGGTACGTGCATCACACCTATACAGTATTACAACGTTGTATATAAACATTAAGAAGGCTTTTACAGCAGCGGATGATGCACTCGGCTTTGGAGAGATAGATTAGGAAAAGTAATGTGTACGGATTTCTTCTGGAGTCAGCGTACGACGGTACAGTGTCACCTCATCAATCACCCCTGATATCCCTCCGATAATCAGAGGGCTAGTCTCAGGTTCCAGAGGGGACGTACGGTACCCGGGCGCCTTCCAGTTACCGTTAATGTACAGGTTCACATTCTCCCCGATGAGTGGCGCAGAGGTGAGAGCAATGAAATTCCACACCTCGGGTTTGATATCGCAAGAGAGGATTTGCCGGTCATTGAGAACCACAAACACCTTGCTGTCTGTGGCAAACAACCCATAGGCGGACTGCTTATTTAAAATGGTTTTTAACACCGTCTGTTGGAAGATCAACGAGGAGACACATCTTCCCTCGGCGTAACAGTCTCCAGCCCCGAACACGATGAGGTACCTCTCTGTTGGGTTTTTCATACGAATGATTGCCGAGGAAAAACCACCTGTATCATATATTTTGGTATCGAGGTGCGAAAGGATCCCACCTGAGGTGACCTCAAAGGTAAAACAGATGCCGCCATCGCAATTTCCACCAAAGACAACAGCAACCATGTGGTCGTTCACCGAGATGACGGTAGGTTCATCTGAACTCTTCTCACTGAGATAAAAATAGTCTGAGAACGTATGTTCAATCTCCCCACCTGCCATGTGGATTTTTATGGTGTACAAGACGCCTGAATCTCCACTTGTAAAACCAACGGCAATCACATACACATTCGAACCTTCGAGCTGAGCAATAGCAGGTTCGCCAAAAGAGGAAAGAGGATTGGAAAATATACTCAATGGAGTAATACTACCAAGGGGCGAAACAGAGAAGGTTTGCAGGATGAGAACCGCTGCATCCCCTTCGGGAGGATCACCAGGCGGCACATCATCTTCTCCTCCACAGTACACAATAGCACAAGCCCCATGACCAACACGGGCAAGATCTGTTGCTGAACATCGCTTCGCATCTAGCGGAGTTGTTGCTCTGAATTGAATATCATCTCCAGAGGCATCAATATGAAATGTCATCAGTGTTCCTGCCCCTGTTATCTCACCACCGAGAGAGACAGCAAGAATATGATAATCAGCTCCACCGTTCACGACAACACAATTTGGTTCTCGTCCAGAACCTGCAAAGGATTGCTCCCCATGGCGGGTGATCGTTCCTTCAGTGTTGATGCTTACCACAGTGACAAGGATGCTATGGAGGTCCAAGGCGCTCCAAACAATAACATAGTTCTCTGCAGACAGATACGCGATATCAGGCTCGCAATACTCAGCCCCAACAGAGATGAAATCTTCCTTTCCAGTGATACGACCATCTTCATCGAGATAAACAGTTTCAATAACTCCTTCGTAGCTGTCTGTTCTATACGCCAGAAGATAAAACTTGTTCTCATCATCACCACCAGAGGAGGTGTCATCAATTGCGACAATATCTGGCTCATAGTGGACATTCACATCCCCTGACATCACTGTTGCTTTGATATCACCAGCACACCCAACGGTATCATCGTAGAATGGTTTGACCCACGCCTCTACACTAAATTGTTCGTAGAGTCGTAACCAACTGGCATCACCCACAGTGACCATATCATCAATCCCATCGAATTGTAACGCATAATTCCCTAAGTCTGGAGGCGGGAGGATTCCAGGTGGAACAAACGTTGCTCCCTCGATCACCCCATTATTCGCATATCGAGAGGAATCATGAGCAGTTGTGCCACTGCCTTCCTCAAAAAACCATTGACCGACCATTTCATCAAAGGTGGTAAACGATAACTCTACGCCTTCTTTCATCTGAACACCTTCGTCTTTGACATAGCGAATCCGTGCTTTAAACACGTACTCCGTGTTCAGATTTAACCCACAGATGTCTTCGAAATCGCTGCCGCTCTGTGACCCAACAACTACCCAATCAGTTTCAAATATGACACTAGGTTCTTCCTGTTCCCAATACAGAAATTTTCGTGCTCGTTCTTCAGTATAACCATGGAAATCATACTCACAGTGCAATCGTGCTGAATACGAAGTGATGAGTGTCGCAGCTTTTGTAATTACTTCAGGATCTGCGTTTTCTTCACCACTCTGCAGCACACCTGTCATGATGACGGTGTTGGTGCGTAAATCAAGGACGGTGACTTCCACTTTCAGGCCTTCGAAGACACTCTCAGAGGGCCCTTCTGGTTCCCCGCCTTCAGCAGGGGGTTCTTCCGGAGGGTCTTCACCACCCCCCTTCGGTTCTTCTTCGCCCCCCTTAGGAGGCTTCTCTGGTGGTTCCTCTCCACCGGCGGGTGGTTCCTCGCCTCCAGGGGGTTCTTCTCCACCCTTCTGAGGATCACCACCTGCAGGTATCTCTCCAGAGCCACCGGGAGGTGCATTCCCATCGAACATCACCTGCTCCCCAATGTTCCACTTGCCATTCTCCATTGCTGCAGTACTCATCCAGTCATGTTGGTTAATAGTACCAGCATACGTATCGCCACCAACGGTAAACGTGACCTTTGTGGTCTCCAACGACAACCCATGGCCACCTGTATGATCCAACACGATGTACGGCCCTTGGATCGTCCCGATGATGGTCACTGCTGGCTGTTCATAATCCTCGCTGTAGGTATTCACTGAGTTGTATACCACCAGTGCCCCTGAGGCAAACACCGCGACTGCAATCATCAACAAAATGATACTGGAGAGTACTTCTGTGACGGCATCATCCATCCGTTGAGAGACCATACTATTCCCTTCCTAGTTAACAAGTAGATATTCATAGTTATATATTTTATCCTTTCTTTGATGCAAAAGAAGCAAAAAAACAGGTCTGTCTGTCCTTTACCTCATCTACTAGAGGTCCTTTACAATTCCATGATGTGCACAACAACACAGAGGACTAGGAGGCCTTGCGCATGGACGGTTGTGTCTACGATTGTAACGGATACAATGATACGTCCGAAGCCCAAGGGATACACCGTGAGTGCTTCTCCTTCGCCAGGGGAGAGCTTCGGGAGGAGTCCTTCACTCGGTTTATTAATAAGACCAAAGATTCCACCAGTAACTGTAATTGTGTAATTGAGGTTAGTGAGAGTCACCATCCCAGTGTTGGTACAGACGACGGTGACACCAAGACCTGGTTTAAACGAGACGTCAACAGCGCTGCTACTGTCCTGTCCGTAGGTCCTAAAGCAGATATCACCGTACATGTCCTGCCACTCATTGATGATGTACCCATAGAGGTAGCAGGTACCATTGGGGTACTGGTTGCTGGTTGCCCCAATCCAGTACCACGAATCTGTGACATTGGTCGTATTCAACACCAGATAATAGGACGTACCCGGAGTGACAAGGATATCGGGGATATCAAATTCTATCCAGCTCATGTTCGGGTAGCTCACCATCTCCACAGGGTCCACGCTGGTGGTGGCAAGCGCATCACCGTCTAGGGAGGATCGAATGGACAAGGTGAGGGGGTGGGCTGCTGACCAGTTCTTTCCGATGAGCATCTCCACGCGGGTGAGGACATCCTTCTGCGGGATGAACGACTGGGCAAGGGTGATGTTGTTCCACTCGTACGCAAGGTAAATGTGACCGACCCATGCAAAGGAGGTGCAGATGGTTTGGGACTGGTCGAGCTCATCACCGTGTGTTGCTGTACTCTGAGGCTCGCTGCGAGTGGGACAGGCAAGACTCTCATCGTGATTCTGAGATGCTTCTGCAGAACAACAACAGATGAGCAGGAACCCTACCAGGAGTATGACGATTCCTTTTTTCATCATGTGTATCGACTCCCTTCCTCGGTTATAGAAGTGTTCATCTCTGTGAAAGGTCTAGAAAAAAAAGAGAGAGGAGAGATGGCAGTCGACCATCTCTTCTGTTCCATCGGTTGATCACCTGGTGATTTACAGCGTGTTGTCGCCGTTACCCGTGATTTTCGAGTACCCAGGGATCTGTGTGCCTTTGCCAGCGTTTTGTGGCCAGCGGACGTCAAGTTTATCGAAGTTGTTGACTTGTCCATCCAGGTTCCAGTCGTGTGGCAAGTACCCGGAGAGTCCGAGGTTCTCGTTGAACAGGCTGGGTTCATCGATGTTGTCTTTGTTGTTGACTTGCCCGTCGCCGTTGCTGTCGCAGGCAAACATGCCCCAGGTGGCGGCTTTGAGTTTAATGTGTGCCACGTCACCACCGTAGGCTTTCCCTGCGCTATGGGTGAAGTCGTAGCTGAAGACGCCGTCACTAAGGGAGACGTGTGTTGCGGACATGACGCCGACGTGGTTGCGGTGGTAGATGCAGACGAAGAGCTGGTTGGTGATCGTCTGTGTGAACTTCAGGTTGCTGCTGCCGTCTGTGCCGATGACAGTGCCGTCGTTGAGCAGGAACGCGGCTTCCTGTGCGACTATGGTTGAGGGTAACGCAAGTGCTGCTTCCGGGGCGTCTCTGAGTTCGACGAGCACCCAATCGACGATGTCAGTGCGTGGGATGCTAGAGACGTACTCTGGTCCGGTGTAGTACCACAAGGCCTCTGAGTTGCTGTCGAAGGGCTGCTTGAGGGGGAGAAATCCTTGACTGTTCAACTGGGTGGTCATCTCGGTGTCATCGAATGGTCCTTGCAGGTAGACCTTCAGACCGAGTGTTGTCTCCTGTGGGATTTGTGATCCTCGTCCGAAGTTCCAGTAGTCTTCGATGCTGGGTTTGTCCGGGTTGTTGACCTGCCCGTCGAGGTTGATGTCGCAGGCGTGGTACCCGGAGCATCCTGCGTACTGGTACCAGAGGAACTTGTCAGGGTTGTTGACCTGCCCATCACCGGTGACGTCTGCAGCGAACATGACCCAGGTTCCAGGGATAATTTCCTTTTGACCAGTTGATCCGCCGTACGCTCGGTCTTCGCTGACGGTGAAATCATAGGTGCAGATCCCTGTGCTCTTATCGAGGGAGAGTGCGGACATGACGCCAAGGTGGTTACGGTGGTAGACGACGACGTAGAGGTCGTGGGTGATGGTGGTTGTGAACGTCAAATCACTGGTTCCGTCTAAACCGACGATGGAGCCGTCGTTGAGGAGGAATCCCGCTTGTCTGCTGATTGTTGTGGTGGGGGTTGCGCAGGCGGGGCTGGCTGCGTCACGGAGTTCTACTAGCACCCAGTCGACAACATCGGCGTTGGGTATGGCTGTGACGCTCTCGATGCCGGTGTAGTACCAGACGGCATCGGGGTTGCTGTCGTAGGGTTGTTGTAACGGGAGGTACCCCAATGTGTTTAAATCAGTGGTCATGACACCGCAGTCAAATGAGCCTTCCAGCATGACGGTAAGGCCTAGGTGGATGTCGGTGGGTTCAGCGTTCACACTGATCGTGGTCATGGGTACGATGAGTACCATGGCGAGGACCACGGTGACAACTGCGTGTTGTATGGTGTTTTTTGGTGTTGCTTTCATAGGTTTTTTCCCCTTTCCAAAATTTATTTTTTTATTTTTAATTTAATTGTTGAATAAAAATATACTATAAAAAATTTATTTGAAAATTTTTGACAACAGCACCCGAGGGTACAGTCCCTGATTTATTTAGAGGCGCTTCCGGAGGATGATGATAGCCCCGATTACTGAAGAAGCTAACGCGAAGATCCCTGCTGCTAGGAGGGGGTGTGACCGCACCACTGAGATGATGGTGGTATTGGGGGTATCCGGGTCTTGGTCATCAGGGATGCCATCACCATCTACATCACCTGCAAGCGGTGACGTGGACATCGACGTCTGTGACGGGGATGTTCCTTCTCCAACTACTGGCGATGTACCCGATATTCCTCCCTGACCAGGTTCATCTGGGAGCTCTACCGTGGGGACTTGGGACCCAGAACCATAATTCCAGTACGGCTCTAGGCCGGGCTTGTCTGGGTTGTTGACTTGTCCGTCGAGGTTGATGTCACAGGTGTAGTACCCAGAGCGTCCTGCATCCTGCCTCCAGAAGAACGTATCTTGGTTGTTGACCTGACCATCACCATTCACATCTGCCGCATACATGCCCCAGACAGCGGGTGCAAGCTCCTTGACCGCATGCGTAGCACAGTAGGCGTATTCTGCACTCAAGGTGAAATCGTAGACGTACACTCCATCGGTCTCCACTACTGGTCCAGTGGACATGACGGGGAGATGGTTGCGATGGTAGACGATGACGAAGAGGTTGTTGGTGATGGCAACAGGGAAGACGAGAATGCTGCTGCCATCCAACCCAACAATAGTTCCATTAGACAAGAGGAATGCCGCCTGCTGAGCAATCGTGGTTGAAGGAGTGGCAGTAGCAGCACTGCCGGCATCACGCAGCTCCACGAGCACCCAGTCGACGATGTATGGTGAGGGAATGCTGGTCACGCTCTCCGTGCCAGTGTAGTACCACACTGCTTCAGGGTTGCTGTCATAGGGTTGGTGTAAAGGGAGGGCGCCTAAGGCGTTCAGCTTGGTGGACATGATCCCTGCGTTGTACGGTCCTTCGAGCAGGACGGTGACGTCAAGAGAGACGTCAGTGGTTGCTGCGGTGGTGGCCTGGAAGAGCACAGCGGACAACATCAGCAGGGTAAGTGAGCACAGGATGAAGAGACGAGTAGGTGTCGTGTGTGTGGTTTTCATGGGGCCATCACTCCTATCATACGCATATAGTTTTTATGGTCAGTGAAGAATATAAAAAATAATATAAATAGTTTATTTGGAAATTTTTAACAAAATTCTTAGAGGTCATGATATTAAAGAGAAGTCGATCAAAGTAGGGCTCTTTCCAAACAGTAATTTAAAAAAAGGGGGGAAAGGAGAAATAACATACCAGGTGTAGAAATCATCGAGTAAATACACACCAAGTCGTGTTCATTTTCAGTTGTGTACAACTGCTCTGTTCAGTCTGTGCTGGTACACTTAATCAATATCGACATCAGCTTCGTCTTCCACACCATCGGGAGGGATGATACCGAAGCTCAAACCGACAGGACTGGTGCCGTCGCAGTCATCATCACGGCCATTGCAGTACTCTGTTTTATCGTCGACAGCCACGGTACTTTGTGGGAGCAACACCACGCAGACGAGCAGGAGTGCTGCACACACTGCAGAGAGTCTTACCATCGTTCTCATCTTTTTTACCACCTTTATTGCTGGTCTGGCGTTCACCACACCAGTCTACGACAGTATTCTCTCAGCCTAGGTATTTAAACCCTGTTGTACACGCAGTACCCTGAGGACTGAATAACCGGCGATCGCCTTAGGCGGGCACCTGTGATGACCGGCCGACGCACTTCATCCACACCGCGATCTTATCGACGTTGTTGACCTGACCATCCATGGAAAAATCACCGGCTTTGTACCCAGATGAGCCGCTCTGGTACACCCAGACGTCGTTCTTATCACTGTTGTCGATCTGACCGTCTCTGTTCCCATCAGCACCAGTCATCCCCCAGACACCAGGCACCAGCTGCTTGTGACCAAGGAACGCACCGTAGGCTTGTCCCGCATCTGTCGAAAAATCGTAGGCGTAGGTGCCACCGGTCTCAGAGAGTGGGACAGCAGACATCACCGCAAGGTGATTCCGGTGAATGATCACCACGTAAAGATCCTCAGTGATTGTCACCGCAAACCCCAGAGGATTGCTGCCATCGATGCTGACCACCTCACCAGAGGAGAGGAGAAAACCGGCTTGCCTGGCGATGCGTGTCTCACCAGTCGCAGTCGCTGCACCACCAAGTGTCTGCCGCAGCTCCACCAGCACCCAGTCGACGACCTGAGGAGAGGGAATCACGGAGACAGCTTCTTGCCCCGGGTAGTACCAGGGGTATGCGTTGTACGGCTGGAACGTCCAGAGGTACCCACCACTGTTAAGCATGGTGGTCATCTGAGAACCATCGAACGGTCCCTCGAGGAACACGGACACATCCAGGTAGATGTTGCCACCCAGCGTCTGAGCAAGCAGATCGTTGTCGTAGAGGTTGGGACTGAAGTACTGGACGGGGTCAGCTGAGCTTGGCGCCGTGTAGTACTGACCACCGTTCATCAGGGTCTGCTCAAAGGCAATACCAGCAAGATCGTCGCCGTCCAAAACGTCAATGCTGACGCAGAGGTAATCAACCCACGTCAGGGGCACTTCCCGGTTCACCTGGAAGCAGACGCCGCCGATGCAGATGCCCTGTCCACCAGCGTAATCAGGGTAGTTGGTCTCAGTGGCGACAAAGAACCGGGAATTGGTGTTATCCCCAAACGTCGCAATATTGTACAGCGGGTTGAAGGGGTTACCAGGGTCATCAGCAAGTATACCAATCTTTTCTAACGTGACCTTTCCGCTTGATGCGATGCTCGTGCCGAACGCCTGGGTGTTGTAGTTGAAGAATATTTGGTTGTCTCGCAGGTACGTCAACGGCATGTCACATTTGAGTTGAATGTCAAACTGCAGCTTGTTCGGCGTCCCCAAGAGAATCTGCGCGTTGGAGAAGCGGAAGGAGAGTTGCGCATCAGAACGTATCAGCGTTCCTGGTTCACTACGCGTTATAGTTAACCGTGTGCTGTGGTCGTGTACAAGAGTAGCCTGAACAGCTGCAACCGATGAGAACACCAGCAGAGCAATACAGATACTCGTCGTTAAAGCATAGCGTTTTTTCATGTTGTCTTTCCTCTGTTTCATCAGAAACACCATTTTTATATGATGATAAGGATAATTTAAGGATACCCTATAATAACTTTATTTGAATAGATTTGACAAATACCAAAAAAAAAGAAGAGAAAGAGTGGTGATCAAGCTTTCGTACCTGATTCTAGACGGTCCCAGCAGTAGACGTCGAACCCCAGGACTCCATGAGCGGGAGGAAATCCAGGTTGCTACCACCCGCAATTATGTACGGGGTGTCACCCAACCCATCACCATTAAGATCAACACCAGTGTAATCAGACCAGAAGTTCCCACCAAGGAACGGACCACCAACGATGTTCACCCCACTTGTCTTTGAGGTGTTCCACTGGTTCATGCCACTGTCAAACGCATTGAGGGTGTTGTTGAAGTAATTATTATAAATTTGGTTATTCTGGGAAGACATAATCGTCATCCCATAATTGCTGTTGTCAACGATGGTATTGCCAACAACCCGTACACCAGTACAGCCCGTCAGTCGAATGCCAAACCAGTTGCCTGTGAGTGTGTTGTCCATGACCTTTCCTCCAAGGACGTCCATCAGCTCAATACCAGGTCCCTTATTCGGACCAGCGCCTCCCTTGTCATCTAACCCGTTCTGCAGCATCGTGTTGTCGTAGATACAGACAGACGACGCCTCGCTGACATACACCCCTGCGCATCCGGACGGTGCCCCAGTCACGGTGAAACCATGGAGGCGTACGTGATCAGCTTGAATTCTTACGACATGATTGCTGTTGGAAGCAGACAGCAGTGTCGTCGTGTCTGCGCCTGCACCAGAGAGATCAACGTGTTTGTACACCAAAACATCCTCAGTGTACTGCCCACTGTACACCTGCACAGTCCCGCCCTGATAGACGGCATCAATACCCTCTTGAAGCGAATCAAAGTGATCGTACCCCCAGCCAACCGTGGACGCATCAAAATCATCATCAACAAACACAATGTCAAGGTCAGCAGTCATCCAGGGTTCCATCAACGGGTACGGGTCAGTGTTTGTTCCCTCGGGGAGGTGGTAGGGTTTGTCACCGATGCCATCAGACCCAGGCAGGTTCTGCAGAGGACCTGAGTACAGGTCTGTACCAGCGTAGTCGTCCCAGTAGTTCCCACCTGAGGGATAGCCGTTGTGCCACGTGTTTGCTTCATCAGTTGCATCGTAGGCTTGGTACAACGCATTATTCAAGAAATTGTTGTGGTACACCACGTTGCCTGTGGAGTCAACCGACAGCTGAAGTCCACGCTGGTTTTGCTCTATCGTGTTTCCCGCAACCATGTTCGTATGAGATGACCTGACGAGAATCCCGTCCTTTGAGTTCATACCCACAATATTGCGGACAACCAACGCATTGTGAGATAAACAATCGATGAGCAGACCGACGTGATTCAAGGTTAGAATGTTGTCAGAGATGAACACGTGGTGTGACATCATCACAGAGAGTCCTTCAGCAAGGTTTGCTTTCAGGACATTGCCGGAGAAGTGCATCTCAGAGCATGATTTCATTACGACACCTCTCCCATTTGAAGTCAAGTAGTTGTCAGTAAGAGTGCACGAGTTGACGTACTCCAGGAACACACCGGCGTAGGCTTGCGATGCCCCTTGTATCCGGAAGCCGCTGCACACAACGTTACTAGCAGTGATGTGTACCACATGGTCTTTCTTGGATTTCGAGAGAAGCCTCGTGGTTGAGACGCCATCACCAATCAGAGACAAGGATTTGCTGATTTTTATATTCTCAGAGTATGTACCGCTCTTCACATAGACCGCTTGACCTGGGGACACTGCGTTGATACCCTGTTGTACCACCGCGAATCTCGTCACCTGCCAGCCGGGCGTGGTGACATTGAAATCATCGTCAACGAGAACATGCTGAACAGTAGGAGCATGATACAAGCCAGTGTGGCAGGCGTTGTGCTGATACTGAGGCCACGTCGGCGTCCATGGGCCGCTGAGATCGTTGCGGGAGAACACGTACACACGTCCGTCAGAACCACTGATAATAATGTCGAGTTTGTTGTCAAAATCAAGGTCGGCAAGCACCGGGTAGCTGGACTCTGCGCCACGGATGATTTTCATCCATCCTTGCACCTGCGTTCCATCATGGTGGTACTCGAGTAATCCTCTGTCGTAGATATTATCACCTAACGTGACTATAATCTCTAGGCCAGGGATGCCGTCGAGATCTCCGACGCAGAGTTTCCCACCGTCTTCACCAATCATGGTATTAGAGATTGGCCAGCCGGGAAGAGCAGCACCGGTGAAATCCCACGCACCAATACCTCCAGCGTAGCCGACAATCACATCGAGGTAGCCATCCTCATCAAGATCAGATAGGACTGGTGTCGCTGTCGAAGGACCAGCTAAGAGCTGTGGCCAACCAGGTAACAGGCTTCCATCAGAACGGAATCCATGCGTGTAGTTGAGGGTGTTGGCACCATCAATACCGTTGACAAAAATCTCTAGCATGCCATCGTTATCCACATCACCTAGCACCGGTGCACTGGATGTCCTCGATAGAGACATTGTCCACAGGAGAGTGCCCATAGCGCTGTACACGAACAGTTTCCCATCGTTTGAGGAGGGCTCACCAGCATAGGTGGCAACAATGATTTCCACAGTACCATCCCCCGTGAGATCACCAACCGCAGCCGATCCACCATAGACACCATAGTCGTCCCCAAAGTAGTGCTGCCACAGAGGTGCACCGTTTGCATCGTACACGAAAATCCCTGAGTTGGTACCCCCACCGTAGTAACCACCAGTGGTCGCGATGACTTCCAGGGTGCCATCAGTGTTCAGGTCAGCTAGGGTGATAGGACCAGAGAGATACTTAATAAAAGTCTTGTACCACAGCAGTGTTCCATCGGCATCCCAGACTTTCATTTTTTGGCTGGAGCCAACGACGATCTCAAGGTCACCATCCGCATCAAGGTCCCCTATTGATGGGAAACCGTAGCTGAGTCTCATTTTCTGAGGCCAGCCGCTAAGAGGAGTACCATCATGGTCAAAGCCGTACACAAAATTTATCTCATCCTGGTTGGTGATGTCTCTATCATGAGCAGTCAGGAAGATCTCTAGCTCAGGGTCTGCATCAACATTGGCTATGACGGGGGTCTGGGCGTACTCGTTGACCTTCAGAGGCCATCCTGGCCGAAGCTCAGGGTCTAAGACAAAGGTGAAGTAATCCTCAGCGACAAACCCTGTGGTGTCGTAGCGAGTGATGCGCATAGTGTAGTAATCAGATTGGACAAGAGAGGAGGTATCCCAGGTTGCCAGCTCACCATCGATGATCTGTTCAGTTCCTCCGTTCGTCAACGAGATACCCGTGGTCCACCAGTTCAGTGGGTCGTTCTGATACTCAATGATGTAGTGATCAAGGGCGGTTCCAGCAACAGTACCTTGGATAGAGATGACGTCTCCTGAGCGGTAGTAGCCATCCTCTGCCGGGTCGGTGCTGTCAATGTTGTTGACTGTAATGACGACCCGGTAGTCTGTCACCTGCCCAGTGTCATCTTCTACGGATAATCGCAGGGTGTTGAATCCTTCCAAGGTGACGCTGGTGTCAAACCATCCGAGGACATCGTCTTCCACCTCAAGTGCACCGTTGCCTTGTAGGGTGATGCCAGTAGAGACCCAGGTGTCCGGGTTGATGCCCACGCCAAAGGACAAAGTGAACTGATCAAAGTTAGACCCTGGTGCAAGTCCGCGTCGTGCCGAGCCAATGAAGTCTTTTATTCCTCGGACTGTACTATAGTCTTCAACATCCACATACGATACGGGAAGATCGTTTGGGATGTTTGGGTGCAAGGTTGGGTCGCCAAAGATGCCCATTCCGTAGTGCCAACTGAGCTCTTGGCTGGAAAAACCATTGATGGCGATGTAATTGAACCAGTCTTTGAAGGATTCACCAAGGGTTTTACCTTCACTGAGCGGTTGATTGAACTGCTCAAAGTAAAGCATGCTTCCTGATTTTGTGGATCCTATCACGGCAACACCATAGGTATCTGCGAAGAGATAGTTCCCCGCGAGGTAATTATTTGCAGTAAACAGCGCTGCTGAGCAGGCGAAGAGGTTGTAGAACATCGCATGGGGGTCAATAGCTTCAATCTGTGATGAGGAGACCTGGTTACCGGAGTACGGACTGTAAAAACCATGTCCATTTGGGCTGGAATGAACAAAGACAGTGATCCAGTCGTAGTCCCACGTCAGTCTGTTTCTGTAGTCATTTCCATTGGTGCCGTCAAGGTCATCAACATACTGTGTGTACGGGTATAACATGGTGTGGTCATCTTTCCAGTTGGTTTTTGCCCAGTCGTTGTCGACGTAGACGAGCGCACGGTTGGGGAGGTATAAGTCTCCAGAGCGGTACGCATGGTTTTTAGCGAAGTAGTTTTGATACAGCTCGATGGTGTCTCCAGAGAGCGTGGTCGCATCAATACGTCCGATCCAAATCTCCGGGCCAACATCACCGGTTCCTGGGCTATGCTGTTCGTAGATGCCATCACCATTATTATCAGTCCACGTGCCATCTAGATCCATATAGAACAAATCTAAGGGAAACTCAGCGGGCACTGGCTTATTGTAATTGTACTCGTCGTGATACCAGGGGGCAGCAATGTCACCGATAAAAAGAGCTCCCTTGAAGGTTGCTGGTGACTGTTGGTACGCCTGTTGTAAGTCTGCTTTAAGTGCGACATGGTCACCATAGGTGCCGACATACAAATTGACCTGGTATGAATCTGCATTAAGATCAGCAACATAGGTTGAAATCTCTGCTATTAAATTTTGGTAGAGGGTATCATCAACATACACGGAGATCAACGGTGGAGGAACCAGACTCGCCCCAGCGGGTGGCAGGAAGGATGCAACGAATGTGTTTGCAAACAGGCCTGAGTAGTGCCGTGATTCTGCGTACGTGGGAGGGTAGTCATGAAACTCGTCTGTCCATTCCGTGACCTTAATTGTGGAGTACGGGTCATCCTCTGAAGCCACCTGTGTTACGGTCTCGATGGTTGTTTCAGTTCTCGTATTATGGTCCTGAGCAGATCCCAGGGCAATCATTGCAGGATGGAATGATACGACAATAAGTCCAATACTAAGAAGAAGTATTGCTACGTTCAGTTCATGGTTGTTCTTTTTCATAGTAGAGCCTTCTGATGTGTTGTATGAAATCATTTGTGCTGATTCCTATATAAATGATGTTGTACACCTCGTATCAATACTAAAAAAACTATAGAAAAAAAGAAAAGAGACTCCTACCTAGTAAACAGGGTTGTGGTCTGAATCAGCAGCAGGATCAATCGTCCATCCCCACGGCTGCATCCAGGGGTACTGATCAAGGTTGTTCCCATCAGGAATCAGATAGGGGATATCGCCGATGCCATCCGGGCCAGGGTGGGTCTGTGATGGCCCCCGGTAGTGATCATCACCAGTGTAGTCGCTCCAGTAGTTCCCACCAGAGGGATACGTATCGTTCCAGGTGTTCTGACTCCAGTGCTCATTGCCTGCGTTCATTTGGTTTTCGATGAAGTTGTTGTGGTAAATGAAGTTACCACTCGAAGAATCACTGTAAATCCCATAATTTCCGTTGAATGAAATCGTATTGTCAGAGAAGGTATTGTTATCTGACATCTCCACGTACACAGCATCGTAGGAGTTCAATGACAGGATGTTAGCAGTTATTGTATTGAAGCGCGCATGAAGGAGGTAGAGGCCGTTGCGGCAATGCGTAATACTGTTGCTTGCTATGGTGTTGTTGGAGGAGTCATCCTCAACGTTGATCGCATTGGTTGTGTACGAGAACACGTTGTCCTGTACCATGGTGTGTGTGCTTCCGAATAGTTGAATACCGGAGGAGCTCTTGGTGATGTGGTTGTTTGAAATCACACAGGAATCAACCTGCTGCAGCAGGATTTCAGACCCAGGGCGTACAGCTCCTGAGAGCGTGAAACCACGGATGGTGACGTCATCAGCAAGGATGCGCACAACATCCTTGGTGCTGACTAAAGGAGAAAGAAAAGAGGTGTCTTTGTGTTCCCCAAGCAAAAGGAGAGGTTTTTTAATGATGACGTTGTCAGAATAACTCCCATTCAACACATGCACGGTGCCGTCTTCACGGACTGCACTAACGCCAGCAGAGACTGTGTTGAAGTGGTCGTACCCCCAACCAAGAGTACTGATGTTAAACTCATCGTCGACGTAGACAACCTCGGGCGGAATCACAGTCCAGGGGTCCATGAGCGGGTACTCATCCTCATTGTCCCCCCCAGGGATACTATAGGGGGTGTCACCAATGCCATCGCCATTCAGATCCACGCCGGTGTAATCAGACCAGTAGTTCCCTTCATTGACTAAGGGTTGAGACCAGAAGTTTGTTGACTCGTCAATCGCTTGCTGGGTGTTGAACAGAATATTGTTGTGGTGAATGAAATTGTTTTTTGAAACCCCATGCCATTGATAGGGGATGCGGATGCCGATCCCATTCCCTGTGATGGTGTTGTACGAGATGCGACTGCCTGTCGAATGGGAGTCCAGGAGGATCCCATCTCCACCGTTGTCAGCAATAGTGTTGTGGAACACCCAGGTATGATCAGCCCGGTGGCCTAAGTACAACCCTGTTTGGGTGTTATGGGACATACTGTTGTCTTGGATGATATTCTCAAAGGCAAGGGAGTTGATGTACACACCAACGTCGTTGTACTCGATAGTCGAATGAGTCAGACGAGTCTGTTTTGAGAGGTACAGGTAGCATCCCTCCGCGTTTCCTGTGATGAGCAAATCTGTGAAGACATGCTGATCTGTGCGATAAGCACGAACCCCGGTGTCACCATGGGTAATGGTTATATTTCTCAAAGAAACACCAGGCGCATGAATATCAACAACCCTCCCGGTTCCTGAGCCGTCAAGAATAGTTGTATCTTTGTGTTCACCGATGAGGTGCACTGATTTCCCGATGTACACGTGTTCATAGTAGGTGTTTGCACCAACGAACAAGACGTGCCCGTCAAGTGTGCGGGAGTCGTTGATGGCTCTTTGGAGTGAGATGAAGTGGTTATCAAAGGTGAGGTTGAGGTTGATGACCGGGTGAGCAGCAGGATAGGCAGTAAGCATGGGGTAGAAATCAATGCTATTGCCGCCAAGAACCAAGTACAGCAAGGGGTACCCCGGGTTACTGGGAAAATCACTCCAGTAGTTCCCCTGCTGAAGGGATTCGTTGTACCAGAGATTCACAAACCCATCGTACGCGTTCTGTCCATTGTCAATGAGGTTGTTGAAACAGATCTTGTTATCATTGGCTGTGGTGAACAGGGTGTACGGGATGTTGATGCCGATGCCGTTGTCTTGTATCGTGTTGCGGTGAATGGTGTTGTGTGCAGACACCACAAGCACCCCCTGGCTTCCAGTATTGCGTATGGTATTATCACGTACGGTATTGTCAGTGGACATGTAGCCGAGGACGACACCGCTCTGCTGATGGTCTGTGATCATATTGTGTGCTACAGTATTGTCATATGCGTTAAAACCAAAGGTGATGCCGTTGTTGTTGTGAGCGATGGTATTGTTTGAAATCACTATTGATGACGCATGGAGCAGACGGACAGCATCGTTGGTATGATTTTGTATCGTAGTGTTGATGATATTGCTATGAGAAGACCCATTGATGAGAACACCAGTGGTCCCGTTCTTAATAGTGAAGCCATCGAGGGCCACGTTGTCAGCGGTGATGTGTACGACAGGTCCGCTGCCGGTTCCATCAATGGTGGTGGTGTGGCGGCTGTGACCTAGCAACTGGACCTCTTTGTCAATGTGGACGTGCTCTGTGTACGTCCCTGGTGCAACAAATAAGGTGTGGCCATCCAGGGTCGAAGGATCATCAAGTGCGCTTTGGATGTCTGTGTAGCGTTTCCCGATGTTCTGATTCATAACAGTATGTTCCCATCCTGAGTAGTTGATGTAGGTGGCATGGTTGCCGACCCAGTGGTTGCCGTACTCGATGCGCATGTAGCCGTCCTCACCCCAGCCGGGTCCCCAGGAGTTGCGTAAGAACCAGACGCCGTTGGTGCCTTGGTTGTCATCCCAGCCGACGAGCACGACCATGTGGTTTGCGTAGCTTGTCCAATCATCTGCATTGTAGACACCTCCATTGTACGAATAGAATGAGGGGGCAACGTAGACGCGGCAGGTGACTGGACCATGGAGGAGGATGGCTTGTTTGATGGAGTCGATTTCAACGTTTGGTCCACCATAGTTGATGTACGCCCAGTCGTCGATGAGATAGCGATGGAAATAGGGGCATCCACACGGCCAGTACGTTCCATTATAGGGCAGTTCTTGTTCTAAAACCGCACCTGTACCTCCACAGCAGTCTGGTTTCCATTGGTGGTAGTCATGGGCTTCGTAGCCTCCGCCGCAGTCCCAACCATCACTGTTGCAGTTGACCAACCACTGCTCGGAGAGGTCAACGGTGGTCTCATCATGAATCTTGATGTTGCATTCCAGGACTCCGACCGTGGCAAACGCCCAGCAGCTCCCACAACCACCCTGATGTTTAATGGGGGTGGTGTAGTCGACGCCGCTGATGTTGCGCCAGTCAAACGAGTCTGGGAGAGGATCGACTGGAGGAGGCAGGGTGGAGGTGTGTTGTTGCACGTACTCCTTTGGAGGGGTGATTGCACCACTTAAGGTGTGTAGGGGGTACTGGGTTGCGTCGTTGTGTCCAATGGTAAACGTCCATCCTTTCTCTTCTGCTTGGTGTTGAAGCCGTGCAATATCAGCATCTGTGAGGCCTACGGGGTTGTTTGAAGTCTGAAAGGGAAGGGATGACGATGTGTCTTGGCAGCCGCACTCCTCAACGGCAGACACAGGGGCGCTCGTATAGCCTAGTGGAAGTGTTGTAGATAGGAGAAACAGTGCTGTCATACCAGCTGCAAGTAGTGTTGTGAGAATTGTTTTTTTCATGGGTCTCTCTCTGGTGTTGTTTTCGCCATTCTGATAAGGGTCTTGGCATGTGTCTATGGGTGAGAATAGTATATAAGTCGTGTGGGACAAGTGGTACCAGATTTCTCCTGGTAAGCGGTGATTGTTCTGTAGGTTCTTGAGAGTGCTATCATTTTTATCGCCACCCCAAAATATAAATACTTATAATATTATATAATTTTAAAAATTAAAATCAGAAGGATGGAACAAACCATGAAAACACAACTCATGAACTATGCCATAGCTATGCTGGTAATTATCTCGATGCTGAGTATACCAGCCATCGCAAAAAACCAACCCACCCCACAGACCATGCTCGTCGACATCTCCTGCGACGACAGCAAAATGACGGTGTACCCCAACGAGAACGCCGTGTTCATACTCCATGTGAAAAACATTGGGAGCCTCCCAGACTCCTACAAACTCACCTGCCCAGACGCCATCGATGGCTACTACTACTACTCGCTCACAGAAGACATGATAAAGCTCTACCCCGGAGAAACAAAAGTCGTTGTCCTCACCGTCACACCCTACAAAAACCTCAAAATCGGTCATGTGCTCACCGTGAAGGCAACATCGACCTCCTACCCGCTCCTCTGCGATAGTGCACCAACCTACACACGGGTCATTGTCACGAACCGCACTATCGACACCGCAACAGACAAGGCAGTCTACATGAGTGGTGAAACCGCGCTGCTGTCCATCAAAAACATCGGGACACATCCTCTCACAGGAAACCCGGGGTTCTACCTCTACGACAGCAACCATGTGCTCATCGGCATCATTGTGCCAGATGTCATCATCACCCTCAACCCTGGAGAAGTGTTCACCAGCGGATGGACGCTCGATGGACCACCGGGAAAGTACTGCATCGAAGGTCACTTTGTCACCTTGGAAGCGACCTTCACGGATTGTGCCTACATCGTGCTTCTGTAAGAAGCACATCCTCTTCTTTTTCTCTTTTTTAAACAAATTACCCAGTGTCAGGATCAGGTGCGACTTCATTAATCACGATAGTTGGAGGAGCTGTCATCTGGAATTCGTACGCACCCATGTCCACACGACCATTGACCAACCGAGGCTTGCCTGCTAAATCATACGCAGGAAGCTGATTCGGGTTCACAAGTGGGTTACCTGTATCAATACACGGAGACGTCTTTTGCAATGCATACGGATGCGAATAGGGCGTACCAACGAGAATGAACTGAGGATCTTCAGCGATATTCCCAGCTCCTGAAGGCAGTGGAAGGGTACAGCTGTACACAAAGGAGAGAGCGCCAAGGTAATTACTCTCACCTCCGTTCGAATTCAGATTACCATACACGATGGAATTCGAAATCCTGTTAGTAGATGCAGATGCTGGAAAAATACCATAGACGCCACCTGAACCAGTGTTTTCTGTTATCGTCGTCAACGTCACCTCACGCTCGCCGCCATACGCTGAACATAAATAGACACCTGCCCCCTGGGTGGAACAGAGGTTGTTTCGGATTAAACAATTCTCCATGTAAGCTTCATGACTGGCGTACACACCGCCACCTAATCCGCCGCTGTTCGATTCAATGTAGCAGTTCCGTATCACACCGTTGCCAACAGACGCAATCCCTCCCCCAGCCCCATTATTCGCAATGCTCTTCGTAATGAAACAGCGATCTACGGTGCCTTTGAATAGTTCCACTCCAGCTCCATAGTCACTATAGACGTACCCGTTGGTAATGGTAAAACCACGCAGGACAGCATTCTCATGATCAAGCATTACACAGCGACGAGACCCACTCGCATTGAGAACGGTCACCTCGGCACCATGGAAACTCCGCAGGGTAATCCCCTTATGGAGCACAAGAGTCTGCTTCGGGTAGTACTCCCCATCCACGACGATAATGATGTCACCATCAACCGCAGTGTTGATAGCATCCTGAATTGTGTGATGCCATGTTTGCGTATTATAGTTGTACGCTTCCTCCCATTGCCCAACAAGGGTGATAGTGTAGGTAGTGATGTAGGGGTCGTCACTCTCAATAACGATTTCTGCGGTGCGTTGCCCACCCAGAGAAGGTTCAAACGTGACCTGGAACTCAACAGACTGCCCAGGGTCAAGGACGGTTGTAGAAGGGAACTGGGTGATCTGATAATCCGACGCATGCAACCCTTGGATAGCAATGGAGGGGGTCCCAGTGAGGTGAAGTGGCTCATCACCCGGGTTTTCAATGGTAAAGGTCACGGTAGTACTCTGTTGATACGGGATGTATCCGAGATTAACTGAGCCTTTGTTCAGAATCTGCATCCCATCATAACGTACTGCAATGTTTTTCCCTAGTAAAAACGGGATTTGAAATTGAACAGCAGGGTCACCAAGCAAATTGAGATCGAAGTAACACCATCGGTACGGTCCTGAAGAGGAGACTTTGTGGAGCGTATCATGTTTTGAGTCTTGATTCGCTGCACCAAGACCTAGTATGTTTTCTCCAAAGATAGCGTCGATGAACTCTCTATGGAAATGATGCGAGGTGCCATCAGTGCTCGAGGGACTGTAAAACCCGTACCGTGAATTCCAGACACCAGCAAATGCCCCCTGCTCAGATTTCACCGTCAAGAAATCAGCGATACAATCCATCCCCCAGGGAAATCCATTCCACTCACCAGGATCATCAAAGGCTCCTGCTCGACAACCTTGGGAGTAGATGAAACACGGATACTCATTGGTGAGGTTCTCAGTGATATCGCCTACCCAAACGAGTTCCCATTGAATTGGGTCTGTTTGTATGGGCACTGTCGTGTATTCATAGAGTTCCATGACATGCGTAGAACTGGCATGCCCAAGATGGTTAATCATGTGGACGTTGTTGTTGATGCGTTGGATGATTTGTTCTTTTGGCCAATCGTTGGTAATTGGCCAGTCACGATCATATAAGGTGTCGATGGAAAAGGCACTGGAAGGATAACCGACTGTTTGATACCCGTAGTTGGTGCATCCATCGATGAGCTCATCCATGTGATCACCACCCCAGCTCAGGGGATTATCATTGAGTTTTTGGCCGACGAGCACTGTGGTATCAAGATAATTTGACGTGGGATCACTATTCATATACGTCAGTGTTTTATTGACAAAATAGGTCACCTCCTCAGCAGTACCTACGCAGGCTCGGCCGACATACACATCAGCGAGGAGATCCACATCACCACCATAGAACCCATCGTTTGGTTCTCCCCAAATAGTATCACCATCAGCGTTAAAAGGCCCGTCCAGACAGGCATAGTACAAATCAGAAGGCAACTCATCGCTACAGCTCATTGTTGCTCCATGTAACTTTCGTCCGGCAACCACGTTGTAGTCACCGCCGAGGAGAACGTACTGAATCCCCCATGACTGGTACGCATCGATGATGAAGTTACGGAGCTTCTCTGCATTATCAACCCCTGTGTACTGGGGATTTGCGTAGATCTCTTCAACAGTCACAATGGTCGTGTCAATACCTTCTGCGACATGGGCATCTCTCAAAGGAATAAATCCTGCGCTCAGTGCATTCGTTGTGATAATCACCATGTCATATTCGTTCAACGATCCCTCTATAGGATGTACCAAGGGATAGGTGCTCAGGACAGCAGGGTTGTCAACAAGGTTTTCCACAGTGGTTTGATCGACATCAAGCTCACGCAGCATACTCGTCGACTTCGTTGTCTTGCTCGTATGAACAGTGACTTCTACCGTTGGATAATAGAACAGTTCACCAGATGCCGGGAGGTACTGCACTGGATGAATGTTGATAACGAGAATCTGATAGCCAGCCAGACAATGGCTTCCAACAACAGAGAACAGCTCGCTTGGGAACACCTCAGGAGAAGAGTAAATCTGTGCATCGGGCGTTGGTGGTACGTACTGATCAGGTTCGGAAGAGGGAATCTCCAGTACAACAGGCTCAACGAGATAGCCAGACCCTAGAGAGCGTGGCTCATCAGAACGAATGGAGATGTCCTCCATGTCTCTGCCGTACGGCAGTACGAGGTACAGAGGGTGTACCGGTAAACAGGGTTCACCAGCGTTCCCAAACGCCTCAGTATCCTCCATGATCACTCGTGAATACAGCACATTCTCAAGTGTTATTTTCTCGACATGTGGCGTTGAAAAGGAGCACGCAACCACAATATCATTGGCATTGAAAACAGGAGCAGCGGACCGTCCATCGTCAGATGTGTCTGATGATCGTTGAACCAGGAACCCAGCCCAGGTGCCGATCGTCGCCACCGACACCAACAAGAATGCGACACCCAGCGCAGTCAACCAATTCAATTTCCCCGTAGTCTTTGCAGAGGCTTTCTTCTCATCCACAGATCGTTCATTCAGTACTCTATCAATATCATCTTCGAGCATCCCATCACCTTCAATTTACATAAATAAAATGCCCTGTAACGTTATAAAGATATGGTTGTATTTGTTCTGGAGAGTTGAATAGCTTTAGTACAACGATGGTTTAGTTGATTTCAGGATCAACCTCAACACTGACTCCACCAGGAAGAACCACTTTTTGAAACTCATAACATCCCATATCCACACGACTCCCAATAAGACGTGGATTCCGTGCTAAATCCCAAAGCGGAAGCAGGATATCATCAGGGTCCCCTGCATTAATACAAGGTGACGTCGACTTCAGGGAGTACGCATGAGAAAACGGTGTCCCAAGTAGCAGAAATTCTGGATCGGCATAGATATTCCCTTGACCAGAAGAAGGAGGACTCGTTGGATTCGTACATGTGTACGCTAAGTTAACATGCGCATTGTAGTTATCAATCTCTTGAAGCAGCTCATTCTCATTGTTGTATACAATGGAATTGGCAACACCATTATTCGCATTGTAAGCAAATATCCCAGCGCCAGTCGCAGGAAGATTTATTCCAGCTACTGTATCAACAGTGTTCTCCGTGACTGTCACAAGGTTGACAGTGAGGCTGGTACCAGGATTTAAAAAGAGACCACCACCCTGAATAGCACTATTCCCTTGTATCAAGCAGTTTTCAATGGAAACCGAAGCTTGAGCATAGATGCCACCTCCGAAGCCTCGTGCACTGTTATCAACAATAAAACTGTTCGTGATGTGCCCATCGCCCGTTGAAGAGATACCGCCACCGCCACCACCTGCATTGTTATTTCTGATGATACATTGAGTAACAGTCCCAGATGTCATCAGAATACCTCCACCAAAATATTGGGCAGATCCACTGACGTAAGAGTTGTATCCATTGGTAATCGTAAAACCTTGTAGGACCGCATCAGGATGATCAATCTTGACACACCGATGTGCATTCAAGCCGTTGATCGTCGTACTAGTTGCACCATGTGCACTTCTGAGAGTAATTCCTTTATTGAGAGTTACTGTTACGTCAGGGTAGTAGTACTCCCCATCATCCACGATGACGATAGCTCCATCACTGGCATCATCTATGGCCTCTTGAATGGTCAGATACCAGGTGTTGGTGTTGTAGTTGTAGGCTTCCTCCCATTGCCCCTGCAGTAAAATGATGTACGGGGCTGCGTATGGGTCGTTATTCTTTATGACCAGGGTTGCTGTCTGCGGACCACCAGAGACAGGATCAAGCGTCACCTGGAAGGACATTGACTGACCAGGCTGTAAGAGTGTAGAAGATGGTTGGGTGACCTGATACGACGACGCATGTGATCCTTGAACTTGAACCGGCGGGTTGCCTGTTAAGGACAGCGGAGTAGTCCCTGGGTTCTCTATCGTGAATGTCACGGTGGTACTTCCACCATTGGGGAGGTACCCGAAATCGTACAGACTGTTGCAGAGATAGAGGTTTTGATTTTGTTTTATGACAATGTTTTCTCCAATGATGGTACACTGATAGGAGTTATTCAACGGACCGAGATGAGAGTTGTTATCATTGCCGTCTTCTGCGTCAGGGACGGCCGGGTACCCTTGTGGTTTGTCACCAATCCCCCAGTTGTAGTACCCATCACCATCTAAGTCGAGGCAGGCTACTGTCTCAACAGGAGTATCAGCAATCGTAATGCTCATAGGAGTTAGCATTGAATGTGCAGTGGAAAAGAGTGTCTGTAACCCTGAATGACTGACTTTGAGGTAGAAGTACCCGTTCATGAGGTACCCCCAGTCGTACCCAAAGCTGTTCTTCATGATCCAGTACGTCTGCCCCAGCCAGGGATGAAGATATTCAACACAGATAGGCCAGTAGGCTTGTTCAACGATAAACATACCAATCTCAATGACCCCGTATCCAACACAGGCCATGGCATGGCCACTCTGTGCACCACCTGACCATCCCGCATGGAAGGGACCATGCTCGATACACAGCTTTTTCAACGCATCTTCTTCAGAGTACCCAGCATATGATGTCGCTGCAACAGAGCCACTTCCTCTGATGCGAGGATGGATGATAGGGTCCCACGTATACGGTCCTCCAGAGTTATTGGCGACATATGGGAAGTATTCCTCCTCGATGATCCCAGGGTCTTCCACGTACTCAAGAGTGGTTTTAAAACAGCTTGCACCAGCTCCACTGCAAGTCCCAATATTTGAGTTTGTGACGAATTCTTGTTCAGAGAGTTCGTAATCAAGGTGCTGGTTGTAGTAGAGGTTGATCATTGCTTCAACGACTCCGACAGCAGAATGCGCCCAGCAGCTCCCACAGTCTCTCCACTCACCACCAGCATTCGTACACCAGTCATCAGTACAAATAACTGGGTTGATCACCCCGTTTAAGAAGCACCCGCATTGACGTCTTGCGGCAGTGCACCACCCTGTCTCCAAATTTGTATCACCATCAAAATACACAGAGTTTGGATCATTGGCATCATGTCGATTCCGCCAATCCCATGACGAAGGAAGAGAGCAGTGGGGGCTGACTGTACCACTCGTCTGAGATGGGGTGTTCACGACACTGTCTTCTTCAAGGCTAAAGATGCCGCCAATGTAGAAATCAAAACCTTGCAGGTTTGGCAGTTCACCGCCAAATAACTGCTTCTTCTGCTCGTACGAGAGCGCTGAAATACTGTTCTCACCAGCGATCCAGAGCATGTCCTTCTCATAGTTCCGTTGATTCCATCGATGCGCCTTCACACGTTGTTGATTCTGAAGGACAGATGTCCGAGATGATAAATGACTCAGGCCCCCTCGCACCGTTTTAATAGGCACTACAAACAAACTGTCAACATGAACAGTAGCATCCTGCACTTCAATGGTCACAGATGCAGGAATGCATCCCTCCTCACACACCAGCGTCTCCTCAGCAATATTGGCTACCGAGAACACACCTGTACTCAGACCAAATGAATCAGTGCCAAACACAAGATGCACCCTTCCCTGTGTATCAGTCACCAGAATGCGGACAAAGGACTCAGAGGTAGACAGCGTCCCGGAGCACGACACAGAGATTGACGACACCGCATCTGCGCCAGTCACAGACAGAACAGTGGTCGAGGACGTGTCACGATCAACTGCTATGACATCAACTGTGCACTCCGCAGGCAGGGAGAAGTACATGCGATCATCACCCCGAAGAACAGGCTGCTGAGCAGCATCAAGGAGATCGCCTTCTTGGCTAATTGTAGAGGTATCTGTTATTGTCAACACATTGGTACCAGAGGTAGGAGACAGCGTTCCTCGCTGGATCATGTACCCTGCCCAGGTGCCAATAATCGCCACTGACACTAAGAGAAATGCGACACCCACGGCAGATAACCAACCAAACTTCCGTGAGGCGGAAAAATCATTTTTTTTCTCTTTGACCATCTGTTCTTGAAGTACTTTGTCTACTTCATCTTCCAGCATCTCGTCACCATACAATAAAATGAATGCTTTATAAGATTATAAACGTTATTTTTTATTGGTTTTTTATATGAATATTGAGGTAAAAAAAAAAAGTGATTTAGTTTATTTCAGGATCAACCTCAACACTCGAACCACCAGGAGGAGTAGATAACTGAAACTCATAACATCCCATATCCACACGACCGTTGACCAAACGAGGCTTGCCTGCTAAATCCCGGAGTGGTAAGGGGATATCATTTGGATTTCCTGCGTTAATACAGGGGGAACCTGCCTGGAGAGAATAAGGATGCAGTGACCCGAGGAACACAAAGAGAGGGTCGTCATTAATGTTCCCAAATCCAGAGGAGGGAAGCGGAGTAGTACAGGTGTACTCAAAATGAAGAGAACCAATATAGTTGGAGATGACCACATCATCCGTTCCGCCGATATCATTGCGCTTGTTATCTGCAACAATGGAGTTACTAATCCGTATGTATGAAGCTGAATCGACGGCGTAAATGCCCCCGCAGACTGGGAACATGGGATCGTTGATTCCATTTTCCGCGAAATTCGTTGCGATGGTGCACAGGTCGAAACTCTGCGTGGTTCCTTGTTGAGACCCTCCAAGGTAGATCCCACCACTCCAATACGCGGTGTTCGCTGCGAGGAGAGAATTCGACACAGCTAATGAAGAGAGAGCGTAGAGACCTCCACCCTCAGAGTACGCGATATTGTCCTCAAGGCAACTGTGTGTGATTCGGCCATTATTCGCTGAGTACAAACCACCTCCATTGAGCGCGAGGTTT
Organism: Thermoplasmatota archaeon; assembly: GCA_016927555.1. Lineage (GTDB taxonomy): Archaea > Thermoplasmatota > E2 > DHVEG-1 > DHVEG-1 > SM1-50. The sequence continues at coordinate 1,793 of JAFGML010000010.1, read as the reverse complement.
GAGTGTATCGTGCACCGTTCGATGACACCACCTGAGGCAAGCATGATGCCTCCACCATTGGTTCGTGCGACGTTTTCTGTGATGTCACAATTTGTAATGCGCCCGTTCGATTCTACGTAGATGCCACCACCTTGTTCAGCGTAGTTGTGAAGGACGATGCAGGAATCAATAGAACCACCAGAAGCAATCATGATGCCACCACCAACATCATTGCCTACGGCGTACCCATTCATGACGGTAAATCCTTTCAGTGCTGCACCGCTGCTATCAAGAATGACACAGCGCTGATGGTGTGTAACACCATTCAGAATGGTTTTCCCAGCACCGTTCATGCTCCTGAGAGTAATTGCCTTTGAGAGAGTAATGCTACTCTCGATGTAGTACTCCCCCTCAGGGACAAGAATGACATTGTTTAACTCTGCGTCATCAATGGCCTCTTGAATCGTATGGTACCAGATGCCTGATTGCTGGTTATACGCCTCGCTCCACAATCGTCCATACAGTGAAAAGGTGTAAGGATTTGCATAAGGATCGTTATTTGGAATAACAATGTCTGCAGTCCGTCGTCCACTTTTCGTTGGAGCGAATTGCACGCTAAACACCGTAGATTCTCCTGGTTGAAGCTGCGAGACAGCAGGGAACTGGTTGACGAAAAAGTCTTGTGCACAGGATCCCTGGAGTTGGATACTTGGTACGCCAGTGAATTCCAAGGGTTGCACGCCACTGTTCTCTATGGTAAAGGTGATGATCTTACTTTTTTGATTCTGCTGCAGAGAGCCGATGTTGAATGATCCAGTGTTATAGATGATGTTCCCGTCGTGTCTTATAACAATATTTTCTCCGGTCAAAGCGGTGATGTGAAGGTCGACAGCAGGGTCACCAAATAAATTGAGTCCGTAGTTGACATACCTCATACATTGTTCGTTGATACGATACAGGTTATCGTGCTTGGAATCATGGTTCGCCAGACCGAGAGAGCGGATGCCTTCTCCAAAGAAAGCGTCGATGAACTCCCGGTGGTACCGCTGTGAAGCACCATCAGTGCTATCCGCTTTTCCCCATCCGTACCGCACGTTCCAGATACCGGCGAAGGCCGCATGGGGTGTCTTTACAGTGAAGTACTCTGCGATGCAATCATCGTTTCCAAAGACATTGTCAAAGGAGCCTGCCCGACAGCCTTGGGAATAGATAAAGCAGGGATGCTCATTGGTTAAATTCATAACATCAGTTAAGTTTATTTTCAAGTTTTTATTCCAATCAGCATGACCAAGGTGGTTGAGCAGGTGCGTGTTGTTGTTGATTCTGTTGATGAGTTCTTGTTTTGGCCACATTGGTAACGGCATCCAATCCCGATCATACAAGGTATCAATGGTGTAGTAGGCGGATGGAACTCCCATGGTGACGTAGGCGTGGTTGGATGACCCATCAATGAGCTCATCCATGTGGTTTCCACCATATTGAGAAGGCCCACCGAATCCTAGTCGTTCTCCGACGAACTGCATCTTCTCAAGGTAGCTTTCATTATCTTGGTAATTCATGTACTGAATCGTTTTATTGACGAAATTATTGACCTCAGACAGAGTACCTACTGGTGCTCTACCGACGTAGACGTCTGCGATGAGATCGACATCATCGCCGTTCTCTCCATCAGTCGGTTCCCCCCAGAAGTCATCGCCATCAGAGTTATACTGACCATTGAGACACGCGTAGTACCCATCAGAAGGCATGGTGTCAGCAGAGATGCCCTCAACCAGGGGGTCAACCCACAGCAGTCTCGCTGGCACGGTGTCGTT
>JAFGML010000044.1 GCA_016927555.1 Thermoplasmatota archaeon | reverse complement strand
AGAATCATAGAATTAGGGGGTCTTACAAAACTATGAAGAACATAGCACTAGTCGTAGTAGTAGGCATGCTTCTCAGCTCCGCACTTGCGGCAGCAGGAACCTTAACCACCCATAAGACACCAGCAGCAACTGTGTCTGCGTCTCTCACCACACCGCTGTTAAAAGAACCAACTATCACCACAGACGGCTATCTTCTCTTAGAACTGGACACCACTGATACCTATCTTTCCACCGCGGGTTGCCCTCGTCTCCCCATGCTTGTTCACACATTTGAGCTACCGTTCGCAGCAACTGATATTTCTGTGTCACTCACCCCATCCGATTTTTCCACGCAGCAGCTCACCGCGCAGGTAAAACCAGCAGCTCCCCTGCTGCCACTCACCCCGGAGTACGAATCCCTCTCCTCCTGGGGAGTCACGATGAAAGACGAGCAGGTGTACGCCCAAACCACACCCTACCCAGCGACCTGGTACACCACCACAACCGGTGTCGGGCTGAACAAAGACCACCAGCATGTCACCTTCGTCTCTGTTCACTACTATCCGGTCCGCTACACCCCTGCGACAGCAACCCTGATGGTTGCTCATCACGCAGACATCACCGTGACCTACACACCACCAGCATCAACGCCGTTCCCCGCCACGAGCACCTATGAACTCGTCATCATCGCCCCACAGAAATTCGAAGCAGCACTCCAACCACTCATCACCCATAAGAACGACATGGGTGTGACAACGTTTCTGAAAACCACTGAAGACATTTACGCAGAGTACGACGGATTCGACAAACCAGAGGAAATCAAGCTGTTCATCAAAGACGCTGTCGAGACCCTCGGCATCACCTCTGTGATGCTCTTCGGTGGCCTGAAGAGCCAAATTTACGCAAAACCACGAGACGATCCCAACCAAGGTAGCAAAGGCTGGTACGTCCCAGTCCGGTACACCAACCTGTTCGATAACCCCAAGTTTCCTTTAGAGGCGGAGAGCACGCTGTTTGACCCTGGTGTCATCAGCGACTTGTACTACGCCGATATCTACGAAGTAGGCGGGAGTTTCTCCAGCTGGGATCCCAACGGCGACGGCATATACGCCGCTTGGAACAAACCCGGTGTGGAGAACGACTCAGCCCTTGACTTAATCCCTGATGTCGCCCTCGGACGGCTCGCCTGCACCAGCCTGCGGGAAGTCCGCACTGTGGTCGATAAAATCATCACGTATGAAACCACCACGTATGGCTCTGACTGGTTCAAGAAGATGACGGTGATCAGCGGCGATGGGTTCCTCGACCAAGAAGACCTCAACATCCAATGGGACACCACAGGACTGCCCACTGGTGAGTACACGATTCATGCGCAGAGCAACAACCCCTCCTCAGACTACGGACCCATTGAGACGATCAACGTCACCGTGGACAAGACCCAGGAGACCAATCTGACCTTCAACCATGATGATCACCTCCGTATCAATGAGTACCCTGGACTGCCCATCGCAGAGATCTGCACGGTCTCCGAGGGGAACATCCTGGGCAACACCGATTTCACCTACGTCCCCAATGATGGGGAAGCCTACTGTAACGAGTTCTACTTCTGGGCGAACATGAGCTACCTTGATGAGGTGCTCACCATCAGGGGGAAGAGCTACGACCCAGTACCCTACGGGCATCTGACAGATATTCATGTCTGGATCACGGACAGCACAGACACGGTGATCTTTGAGGACTGGCGTAACGACACTGAGATGTACTACGAAGGGGAGTACGTCACTGGTGAAGAAGCACTGCTCGGCCGTGGTGGCGCTCTCTACTACATGCCACCTGAGTTCGAACGAGACATCATCTGGGCGTCCAATGGAAAATTCACGGGACAAGAAGATGTCATCGACGCATGGAACCAGGGTGCTGGATTCCTGTTTTTCTCTGGCCATGGCAGCCCGAACGTCTGGGCGGATCACTACCCCGGCGTACCAGGGAATCGAGGATATGGCAGTGTTCATGGGATTTCTGTCACCACGTTACGACCCTGGCCGCCGTACTTCGAACGCCCAGTCTTTCCGATGGATACTATCAGAAACGGGGAGAAACTCCCGATTGTGGTCGTCGGCGGCTGCCACAACAGCCAGTTCAACGTCTCCATGGTCTCCGGGTTCCTCGACGGCATGCTGTACCTGTTCCCGAACTTCCCGAAACTCCACATGTGGTGCTATGGACAACCGGTCCCTGAGACGTTTAGCTGGCGGATGATCCGCAACCCCAAGGGTGGCGCCATTGCCTCCATAGGCAACACGGGTCTTGGGTATGGGATGCCTGGCATTGATCTCACCACCGGTGGTGGCGACGGCTGGGTCAGCATCGAGATCTTTCGGCAGTATGGAGACTACGGGATTGACTCTCTGGGACTGGCGCATCAGCAGACCCTGACAGCGTACATCAACACGTTTGATATGACAGACATGGAAGCAGGGCACGTGAAATCAGTGCAACAGTGGGCACTGCTCGGTGACCCGACCCTGAAGATAGGTGGCTACGCGTAAGCCTCCTCTCTCCTTTTTTCTTTCTCTTTTGTAAAACAGGTATTCATTCTTTTGTGTCACTTTAGTAGCACGTGTCGGGCATCGTCAGTCAGTGTGATCCGGTTGGTCTTGCCGTATTTTTCTATGGTGATGATCTCTTTTTTCTTCAACTCAGTGGTAATCCTGTGGGTGCGCACCTTGCCCATGTTCGGCATGCGGCTGATTTCAGATTGAAGCACCGAACCGTTATGCTCTATTAATGCCTTGACCACCTTGTTTTCCCCGTAGCTGAGGAACTTTAAGAGAAGCAGTTTTGATGATGTGTCTTTCTCTGCTGTGGTGGTCCCTGCCTCAGCATTGTTTTTGTTGATGATTTCTGTGATGATCTTCATGTTCTCTTGTATCTGTTTTTTCATGTTCCGAGACAGGACAATGTACAACACAGGGATGAGGGCACAGATGACGAGGGCAATCACAATGAGTACCATGGAGACCTGCGAGAGGTATCGTCCCTGACCTTGTCCGTTCCCATGACCTGGTGTTTCACAGCTGCCTCCATTGGTGAGATGGTAGGTGGAGTCCACGAGAACATACCCTAGGAGGATGATGACGAGGGTAATTAAGAGGGGGATGAACCACTTCTTCGAGGTGACCTGCATGGCGTCCTGATACTACCACCCTTTTTTTAATGTTGTGTTGTCACGGTTTCAGCTGTTGAAACCATTCTCAGCATCGTTTCACCAGCAGTATATATATGGTTTCATCCAAATGATAGAATAGAGTGTGCGAGAACAGCACCATCTCTCCTGTTCCCCTGAGACAACTCAGGAGGGTCATCTCCTATGAATCTGAAGACCATCATGGCTGTGTCACTGAGCATCGGTATCCTTCTATCGGTAGGGGTAGCAAGCGGTGTATTGAGCCAGGGATATCATGCGGTGACCGAGGCGCTTGGAGGACGGTCCTCGTGTTCTTGTCGAGGATCCCACGGGTGGTCCTGTGAGAATGCAAGCAATGGCACGTGTGGGTGGAACGAATCCTGCAGAGGTATGCACAACAGATGTCGCACGGGAGGGTCACCGTGTCATGGAAGTACGAATGATGATGGTGTGGAAGGGCCGGGTCGGAGACTCCGGCAGGGGCGAGGTGGTGGACCTGGTAAGTGTCAATAGTAACATGATGACGATGAAGGAGTAGAGTAGAAAAATAAGGAAAAAACAAAAGGAGACAAGAAAACATGAAGAAAAAAATACTCATGATTGTTGCATGTGTGCTCCTACTGACCGTAGGTACGGTAGCGGGCGCAGCAACGCAGGCAGGAGGTATACACAAGGAGAACGGACAAGCAGTACCAGTCGATGGGAATGGCAACGGGCTTCTCCTTCGGTTACGGAATCGAGTCTGTGATATGCTCGGCATTTGCCAGGGTGGTTGCAACCTCACAGAGTTAACAGGGATCTTCGTCTATGATCAGGTCAACTTCTTCATTGACGACGTCGAACTGCACTTTGGGCCCCAGTGGTACATCACGTCAGCGGTTGCTGCTGAGGACTACGATGGTGACGGAGACAATGAACTCATCATTGACGAATTAGTCGGCCTTGTTGGCGCAGAAGTCACTGTCGAAGGCCACCTCCAATCTGAGGGCTGGATGAGTGTGTTCACGATCAACGGGATGGTGTATCGAGAACCTGGGCAACCGATCTGGGCAGCCGAACATCACTGGCGCTGGAAGCATGGGCAACAACCGTAAGCAACCATATAAAGACACAAGAAAAGAGAAATGAGAACACGAGAATAGAGAAAAACCAAAAGAAGGAAGACATATGAGAAAAAGATTAGTACTACTTGGAATGAGCCTCCTAGTGATAGCAGTGGTCTTCATTGGGAGCTCACAGGCTGGAGAGAACAACAGTCAAAACAACAGTCCTGGACCTGCACCGAACTCCGGTGATGGTATCCCCGATGGCAGCGGATTAGAGCCACCCTATGGCCCACAATTCGCAGGGAATTCAGGAAACGGATATGGACCTGGACCAGCACCCAACTCCGGTGATGGCATCCCTGATGGTCCTGGGTGGTAAAACCCGGTTCGTTGATTTGAACAACGCGAGAACAGTGACACTACTACCTCTACAACACCTTTTTTTTTTTTTTTTTTTTTTTTTTTTTTTT
>JAFGML010000043.1 GCA_016927555.1 Thermoplasmatota archaeon | reverse complement strand
TTTGTGGTATCGTCTAATCCTGCGGCAACCGGGACTAAGACGAAGAGGTTTTCTTTATCCGCTGGTGCAACAGAGGAATCTGTTTTTGACGGGCAACTCACGTAGTACGACGGGTCAGCCGGCCAGCGGGGGTTGTGGAAAATCGTGCGAAAATGGTCTTCCCATTGTTCAGCAAAATACAGGTTGTGATGAGCGAAGTGTTGTATCTTGCCCTCCACACCCAGGTACATGAGGAGCGCGGAGGGTGCGATTGCTTTCTTCGCCCAGTACTGCTCAGGGTAGGTTTGATGCTCTGTGTCGAGGAGATGCGTCTCCACATAGGGGTAATCAGCGTTTGCGATAACGGTGTCAGCGTCTATGGTGCCTTTCGGTGTGACAACACCAGTGACCTTGCGGTCTTTGACCTGTATTTTCTTGACGTCGCAGTTGAACTGGAATTCAACACCCTGCTCACGCGCAAGGCGTTGAAAACCCTCAGCAAGCTTCCCAAAACCGCCGTCAGGATACCAGACACCAAGGTTGAAGTCCACATGGGACATCAGGGAGTACAACGCCGGTGTGTCGAAGGGTGTACCACCAAGGAACACCATGGTGTACTCCAGGATTTTCCGCATCTTCGCATCGGTGATGTACCGCTTCGCGTAGTCATCCAGACTTTTAAAGAGATGCAGTTTACTCCCATTAATTAAAAGATTAAAGCTGAGGAAATTCCAGAGATGACGGTACTCTTTGTAGATGAACTCATTCATCGCAATGTCGTATTGGTACTCTGCGGCAGCGAGGTACTTCTTGAGCTGCTCACGTCCCCCTGGTTGATAGCGTTCAAAGAGTTGAAGGTTTGCTTCAAGATCAGGGGAGATGTCAACGATTTCGTCTTTACTGAAGAACACTCGATACGCAGGGTTGAGGCGGACGAGCCTGTAATAGTCTTGCGGTTTTTTGCCAAACTCCGCGAAAAACTTTTCAAACACATCAGGCATCAAATACCAGGATGGCCCCATGTCAAACACAAAGCCTTTTTCTTTGTAGACGATGGCACGGCCACCGGGTTGGTCGTTTTTCTCAAGCACTGTTACATGGTGACCGTCTTTTGCCAGTAACGCAGCTGCCGCCATGCCACCGAAGCCTGCACCAATAACAATGGTATTCTCCTTCATCGGCAATCACAACAAAGTGGACTACATATCCTGTGTTTTAAAAATGTTTCGTCTTTTTTAATTATCCTAGCGATGTGATATACTCTTTCTATGAGGTTAGCTGTAGGGAAGGAGTGAATATGGAGAGAGGTACCGTCTTTCCTGCAAGGTAGGCCGCGATGTGTTTTCCACCGTACACTGCGGGGAGTATCCCAACACCATTACATCCTAAGTTGTACAAGATCGTTGGGTGGTGTGGCTCAGGACCTATGAGGCGTACGAGTGTCTTGGTGTACCCCATGAGTCCGTGCCATTGGAAGTCTGGTTTGGGTTGTGATGGAGGGTCATGATAGGAGGCGTGGAGAAAGCTGTGGAGGTGGTGGTGTGCTTCTGAAGAGTACCGTGCGTGTTTGTTGTAGGAGTGGCCTGGTGGCAGTGGACGCTCCGGGCCGCCAACACAGAGTAAGGTGTGTGCATGTCGCCCATGCTCATACAGACGTCTGGTCACGTAGTAGTACGGATCGGAGTGTGACTGCGTCTGCTCCGTGAAGTATTGAATCGCGGCTGGTGTTCGAATGGTGTTCTCAAAATAGCCGTTCATGAACCCGATGGTTCCACTCACAACTGGTGAAGAGGCCGTGTTTGTTGAGGGTGCCCTGTGTACTCTATGGGTTGTATACCCATTGGTGCAGAGGACTGCGTGTGTTGCAGTGAGCGTATGGTCTGATGTGTTGACTGTGACCCCTGAGGCTGTCGGCGTGATCTGCTGTGCCGCGGTCGCCTCTGCAAGGTGGAACCGGTCAGGGTAGGTGTTGAGGAGAAAACCAACCAGTTCCTCTGTGAATAAACTGGAGTTGGTGCATCCTTTCCGTTCTGGCAGTGCTGCGATAAACCTGGTATCGGTGGTGTCCAACACGTGGAGAACGTCCTTATGAGGTACAGTGGTGCAGAACGCGCGAAAGGCAGTAGGAAGCGTGCTTGCTATTCTGGAGTCCTGGGCGATCAACAAGGGATCTGTAGGGTGGTGTGCTTCGCTGAGAAGTGCCAGGGTCTGCAGTTGGCTGAGGACTTGCTTCTCCGTTGAAAAACCTGCGTACCCTTTGAACTGGGTCAGCGGGGTTCTGATCTGTGCTGTCGTGATGATCTCTTCGAAGAGACTCCATGTGTCTATGAGGGCTTCATGTGCCTGGACCGCGAGGTCTGCTCCAAAGGTCTTGGCGATGTCGTGGAGGGGGCGCTCAAAGTAGCTGACCACCTGACCGGCGTTATGTCCGGTTGCTCCATGGGCCACCGCATCTGCTTCAAGTAAGAGAACTGTCTGTGACGTCTCTCTGAGAACGTAGTATGCGGTGGTAACCCCTGCGATACCACCACCGATGATGATGATATCAGGATGAAGAGGTGTCGTGAGACGTTGAATTGGTCGTAAACGTTTCAACTGTACAGTCCATGGGGAACGATACACCATGACGAGACCTGCCTGTGCCTCTCTCAGCTTTTCTTCCGTATGTATAAACAGTAACAGGAAAAAAATGTTTTCATCACCCTGAATTCGACAAGAAATGATGACACAGAACCGTAGAAGGATACATTGTCAGGGCATTGTGTATTATGATTACTGCTTACGGTGAGCTGGTTGGGATGGTCGTATCCACCGTTTTTTGAACACACGGTACACGAGCAGGTAGAAGGACAGCATGGAGAAGTTGTAGAAGAAATCCTCTACGGGTATGGTGAGAAAACGCCCGTTCCACAGCCCGTCACCACCCCAGATCGCATTCGGATTGTACATCACGATGGGGATGGAGGTCAACAGGTAGTTAAAGATGATGAAGGGAATCATGGAAATCGCTATGTACAACCAGAAGTTGCGTGACTGCAGAAGGTCAGGGAACCGCCAGAGGGCGACTATGAAGAAAAACGCACAGGACATCAACGCCAGGATCGTGTAGTCCTGATGGTAGAACACCAGGCCACCAAGAATAAAAATGACTATCAACGCACTGTAAACAATTTTATTGAACCGTATTGGTTTATCAGGAAAGAAATACTCCAGGTTCTCGTAAATAAAGATGCAGGAGTAGGGGACGACGATGAAAAACAGGATCTCCTCCAGCGGCAGTCCTATGAGGGAAATACCAGAGAGGTAGTCGTAGTTGAACCACCAGTCACCCCGGAAAGTCACAATAGCATCCCAGACAATGTACCCAAGCCCAACGATAGCGATTGCAGGGAACAACGCCTTGTAGTACCGGTAGTACGCAAATTTCCATTTAAAGGACAACAGCAGTGGAAACAGGATGATAAGGACGTCTAACACAAGATAGTTGATCATTGATGCTCCTCCATGATGCAAGGATTAATCCCTTTTTGATTTAAGAACCTTGGGGGAGTACACATTGAGATACTGTTAACAGATGCATCTACGTTTCTCACGACTCTGTAGAACCGGTACACATTCTTTGTGATACAGAGTAAAAAAAGAAGGAATCATCCCTCGATGGTCTTGCCAACCTGCTGGTATTCCTTGAGTGTCGTAAACACCTCATCGACATGACCAGCGACCTTGACCTTCGGCCAGACGTGCACAACAATACCCTGAGGGTCAATGAGGAAGGTTGTGCGGGTGATGCCAAGAAAAGATTTCCCAAGCATGGATTTCTCTCCCCAGACACCGTAGCGCCGTGAGACCTGGTGATCAGGGTCACTGAGCAGAATCAGCGACAAATCATGTTTCTCTGCGAAGCGCTTATGACTGTCACATGAATCAGCGCTAATACCCAGGACAACAGTGTTGCGCTGCTGAAATTCCTGTTGATACTTGGTAAAGTAAATGGCCTCCATCGTACAGCCTGGAGTGTTATCCTTGGGATAGAAGTAAAGAATAACCCATTTCCCTTTGAAGTCTTTCAAGCAGACAGTGTCTTGATCTTGATTTTGTAAGCACACTTCAGGTGCTTGTTCGCGTATTTGTACCATATGATCACCGTTACGTGGGTAGAACGATAAGAGAGAGGAGTATAAGAAATGTCGCGAGGAAACCTGCAACTGCATTCCGTATCGCATAGGGTGTAGCTGTCTCACGCTGCACTGGTTTTTTCACCATAGTATAACCCGAGAAGAGAACAGGGATGAACGCAAGAAACAGCATTACCCAGAGGGGAAGCACCTCATCGTACCAGCGAAACCCCAGGAGAGCTAGGAAATAGAGAAACGTGCTTAGATATAAAATGAAAATGATTATAAAGGAAAATAGGCGGCCTTTGCTGACCACAAGATTTCGCTTTCCACCCTGCATATCCGCTTCCCTGTCAGGTATCTCAAAATTCAGAATCACGGTCAAGCCAAGAAACCCGAACGGTATCGCAAAAATCAACAACTCAACAGTCAACGTTCCGGTGAGGAGCAGATATCCCCATCCTGGGAACATGATGCCGGCAAGCAGGTGCGGCAGCTCCCCTAACCCACGGTAGACGAGGCGGAGTGGCGGGGCGGTATAAAACCAGCAGAAAAACACCGCAACCAGGATGTATCCAATTGTCCAGAGGGGAAACGCTGCAACCCAGGTGAACACAATGGTACAGATGATGGCGAGCAGAAAGAGACCAACAGATCCCCATTTCGCAAACGGCAGGAGCTCAGGGTTTTGCAGGAGCACACCGCTTCCCCCTGAAAAACCAAATTGTTTGTTGTACTTGTCTGAAGGGTAATCGAAATAATCATTGGCAAAGGAGGCGGCGATTTCGATGAGAAATAGAATCCCAAACCCCCACACGAGATGATGAAGAGAGAACAGGGCACCTGTTTTAAGGGCAAACAAGACACCAACAAGAAACGTGGGAATCACAGCAAACACAATTGGTAGACGTGCGAGTTTCACGATTTGTACGAGATAGAAAAACCTCATCAAGGGCCCCCAGGTTGTCTTGAAATTTTCTATTAGGAAGAGAGTGATACACACCTGAGGTATTTAAATTTTTATCATCCTTGCATGTGAATACGAAAAAAGTTCTCCATATGATAATCATGTGGTGGCAAATTATATAAATCAAGTGTTCTTTAGTTTCTTGGATAATGGGGGTTTGTTATGAGTAAGAAACTATTGAATCTTATTTTGGTTGTAGGTCTGCTTCTCTGTAGCGCCAGTTGTGTCGGAGGAATATCATCGAGTGGTCCTCATCATACCACCATGTCGTCCACGCTTGATATTGAAGTCATCACTGGTGGCATCGGAGTGCAAGCAGTTCTTTTCAACACAGGAACGCAGAATCTCACGAACATCAGTTGGGACATCACACTCACCGGTGGACTGGTACTCCTTGGAAAAACAGCCAATGGGAAAATTAACCTTTTGCGTCCAGGGCGAACAACAACCATTGAAATTCCCCTCCTCGTCGGGTTTGGGAAACCAGTGATTCGTGTCACAGCCACTGCGGCGGAGGGTGATGCCGAGGAGCGGACACGGACCGCTCGACTCACTGGTGTCTGGGTCACGATTCTGCCGGGTGACGAAGAAGCACTCACCCTGCGGTTAGAGCGTGTCGCCCAGAACCTGAAGGCACCCACCACGGTCACCGGCTCAGGGGATGACTCTGGTCGGTTGTTCGTCGCTGAACAAACAGGAGTAATAAAAATTATTCAAGACGGAGAAGTACTCTCCACCCCATTCCTTGACCTCTCTGACAAAGTCGTTCAACTGAATTCGTTCTATGATGAGCGCGGGCTGCTTGGACTCGCCTTTCACCCGAATTACTCAGCGAACGGGCGATTCTTTGTGTACTACAGCGCCCCAAAAACAGGGGACGGTATCGATCATGAGAGCATCATCGCAGAGTACCTGGTGTCTGCGGATCCCAACATCGCTGATCCCTCCTCAGAGAACATCATCATGCGTATCGACCAACCTGAGGCAAATCACAACGGTGGTCAACTCGCGTTTGGACCTGATGGATATCTGTACATCGGGGTTGGCGATGGAGGTGGCGCTGGTGACCGCCATGGAGACATTGGGAACGGCCAGGATATCAACACCACCTTAGGAACTATACTACGTATTGACGTCGACCAGGGAAGTCCCTATGGTATTCCACCGGACAACCCGTTCGTTGGCATACATGGCCTTGATGAAATCTATGCGTATGGGTTCCGCAACCCGTACCGGTTTTCCTTTGATGCAGTGACCGGGGAGTTGTTTGTCGCAGATGTCGGCCAGGACCTTAGGGAGGAAATCGATGTTGTCGTCAACGGTGGGAACTACGGATGGAGAATCCTAGAGGGAACCTACCTGTATGATCCTGACCTAGCGGTGCAACTCGGCATTGACCCAGCCTCTCTTGAGGCACCAATCCATGAGTACAGCCATGCGCTCGGACGCTCTGTCATTGGAGGATACGTGTACCGCGGCACTGCATCACCAAACCTGATTGGAAAATACGTGTTCGGTGACTGGAGCAGCGGGTTTGTCCCAGGACGAGGAAAACTCTTCTACCTGGAAGAAACTGCACCTGATACCTGGATCCGTGTTGAATTCAACCTCGTCGACCAGCAACCGCTTAAACGGTACATCACCGGATTTGGAGAGGATGACGCTGGTGAGATTTACATGGTGACCACCCGCCTGATTGGATCCTTAGGCACATCAGGTGAGGTGTGGCACCTCATCATAGAGTAAGAGGTGAAAAAAATATGAAATATCGTCGAATAGGACTAGCACTGGTTATTATCCTTCTTTCGATAACCGTGCTGGGCATGCAGGCTAGTGCACACTCCCCCCGGTTCATGAGACTGACTTATGAGCCAGAGACGCTGACGGTGCTCATTCTTCATCCGACGTTCGCTCGAAGCATCCACTACGTGTATAAAATCGATGTGGAAAAGAATGGTGAGTTAGTCACCTCAGAGGACTACGACTCCCAACCACGCTTCCTGTTCAACGTCTATGAGTTTTCGGTCAACGCCACCACAGGGGACGACATCACCGTCCTTGCGTATTGCAGTCTGTTTGGAAACCTCCAACGCTCCCTCACGGTCTCGTAGCACGCTTGCGTCTTATTCTGGTGGCACCGAGTACTGCTTGCTGGCGTAGAGAAAACCAAAGCAGACGCCAGTATGCGCAGTGCTCTTCTGATGGTGGATGGCATGGGCGTGCAGCACGCGTTTGATGTACTCGCTTTTCGGCCGGTATTTAATCTTGATACGACGGTGGAAGAACGTATCATGGACAAGGAAGTATCCTATCCCGTACATCGCGACACCGACACCGATGAAGAACCGAATGTCAAAGCCACCGAAGAAACCAGTGAGTATCAAAATAAAGGAGAGAACCGCGAAAAACGCTCCGAACAAATCGTTTTTTTCAAAGCGTTTCTTTGTGTATCGGTGGTGGTCCTCATGCAGAAACCAGCCGAACCCATGCATCACGTACTTATGGAGAAACCAGGCTACTCCTTCCATGCTCAGGAAGGTCAGAATCATGACGCAGAGGTAGAGAAGAAGCAGGATAATCGGTATCATATCTAAGCCTCACCAGCCCAAATCCACGACCTTTTAAATACTTTATCCTCAGCAAACGGAATACTCCTGTGGGTAACACCACGGCATCATAAATAATATATATGAAATAATATAATAGAGTTCATCTCTCGTCTTCCCTGAGACACACCGCTGTGACCCGTATGGAAAAGAAAATGAAGCTTGGCATCATCCTTCTTGTGATTCTCATTATCGTGAATGCCATCATCGGTGGGTCGATACTGTTGTTCGTCATGGATATCAACGCCCCTGACATTGACGTACACATCCAGGTACAGGACCTCTCTGAAGACGACATGACATTTACCGCAACCATTACGATGGGGAACACCAACCCGTTTGATCTCTCCATAGATAACCTCGAACTCATCGGGAAAAACCCGGCCGGGGCCACTATCCTCACCATAGAGCTGCAGGGAGGGACGATTCCAGCCCAACAACACAAAACCCTGGTGACAAACCAATCAGTCTCCTTCACGGGAGACATGTCCTCAACTCTCTACAGCTCGATACAAGGCACCATGGGTGTCACCATCGGGGGACTCATGGAAAAAACCATTCCCTTCCACGTCAATATCACGGCATCGTTTTCCGAGCTGCTCAACAACATCGACTCACCCACCATTGACATCACAGCAGAGGTCGCTGACGTCACCGAAAACGGCGTCATCTTCCAAGCAACTGTCTCTCTAGACAACCCTAATTCCTTCTCACTGGAACTGCAGAACCTTGCCACACGAATCACCACGGAAAACGGCACGCTTGTTGGAGAACTCACGCCATTACAGGGCATCATCAGACCAGATGACACGACCCGCTTTCACATGAACGGCACACTGTACTATCACGCCTTAAACGCAAAAGTCCTGACCATTGACCTCTCAGGGAAAGCAGCGGTACACCTCATGGGTCTTACCAAAGCCATTGGACTGTCTGCCAGCGCCCACCTCATTGTACCAAACATCACAGAGTTACTCTTCCATAATGAGTCTCTAGTTATCTCCATTACCCTGGATGCAAAATTACGCCTACGAGGGGTGCTTGCCACGATAGGACTACGCCTCTCCAACCCCTCGAAAATCCCGCTGCAGGCACACGACATGCTCTGCAGCATCTACGGATTAACAGGAGAAAATAAAAAAATGATCGTGCAACAACCCATGGAGGCATGTACCATAGAGCCCCAGAATCAGAATTGTGCAGAAACAGAGGTACGCATCCCGTACATAAAATTTTTTACCTCAGGGACACGACACATCTTCCCCGAATGGTTCGTGATTGAAATCAAGGGTAACTTTTCTATCGAAGGGGTGTACCAATCAATACCAGTCTCATTGGATGCCAATATCAACCCGACTCTCTTCCGATGAATCCACAACCATAAAGAAGGCACAATGGTATAGGGAGCTTGATGACCGACACGATCCCCTACATCATTGAGAGGAAGCTAGAGGCTGTAGAAATCAGACAGTACCCTGACATCGTCTTAGCCGTGGTGGAAAATAATGTTGATGACACAGGGTTTTCTCTGCTGTTTGACTACATCTCTGGGGAAAACACCACACGAAGCAGAATACCAATGACAACACCAGTGATCAGCTCAGAAAAAATAAAGATGACAGCACCCGTCATCACTGGCAAAACCTCCATGGCGTTTGTTCTCCCTTCGTCCTACACGATGCAGACCGCTCCGCTGCCGACGAATCCATCGGTTCATTTAGTACAGCAGCCGAAGAGACGCATCGCTGTACTTCGCTTCAGTGGAAAGACCACGCAGGAAAGTGTACAGAAGTACACAGCTGAACTCATGGCAGTGCTCAAGACCAAAGGGGTTGCTGTCACCGGGGAGTCTCTCCTGATGAGATACAACAGTCCGTTCACCCCCGGGTTCCTTCGAAGAAACGAAGTCGCTGTGGAAATCATTGAGTGATGTGTACTTCCTGGCTAGAAAAAAAAGTGTGTAATGAGCACTACTGCACATTACTGTTTTTGTACTTCAAGATCGATAGCTTTGTAGGGACAACTCTCATGGCAGCAGTAGCAACGTATACATTTATTGTAGTCAACAACCGCGCGATTGTTGTGTAGTTGAATCGCATGGCGCGGGCAGATTTCAACGCATTGCCCACAGGCGGTGCACGCTTCTGTTGTTACCGGGAAATGAGGCGGTGTTTTTTCTCCGGTGAGAAGATAGTTCGCAGTGGAGGGCAGCAGAAATCCTGTGTAGCGTACCTCCTGTGGTGAGCGCAAGGGATAGCGTACCTCCGTTGGCCAGAGATGTCGCAGCTTTGCTTGTCGAAGCGTCGGGATACCCACCGGCTCAATGCCAAGGATGTCACAGACGGCAAGGTCAAGTGCGACTGCATCGTGTGATGCCAGCAGCAGGCCAACATTCACTGGTGTTCCCCCTGCAGGACCATTCCCTTGCATACCTGTGACGCCATCCATGACGATCAGATCAGGTTGTCGGATGGAGAGGACGTCGAGCAGCATGCTTGCAAAGGCGGCTCGTCTGAGGTACAAGGAGTGGTACTTCGCTTTGGTGAGTCCGGGTATCGCGCCATACATGATTTTTGTTGCCAGTGTCATGATCATGTAGGAATGCGTCTTGAGTTTCGGCAGTGCGATGATCTTATCAGCGTTGAGGACAAAGCTACAGTACGGTGTTTTTTTGAGTGTCTTTGCTTGCGGAACATTGATACTCTTCACACTCGTGTCATAGTTCAACTCCACTCCGAGTGATTCAGACAGATGAAGCAGCCCTGCTTTCTGGTAGACCTTCTGTAACCTCCGTTTCGTGAATGGACCCAAGGGTGAGTCCCCTATAATAGGAATACCACCTACTTTTTGAACAGCGAGTGCTACGGCACGTACGACAGCAGGGTGAGTGACGACTGCTTCTGAGGGATCACTTGACTGCAGCAGGTTTGTTTTTAACAGCACACGTTCCCCTGAATGAACAGACTGTGAGATGCCACCTAGCGGTTTGAGAAGTGCATCAACATCGACCTCGTCATAGGTGCTTCGTTGAATGCTGACCAGGTGAGGCTGGCGTGGTGTGGTGTTATTCATGTACTCGGCTCTCTTGATAGCTACGTGTTCTCCCCCCATAATTAACAATTGTTATTTACCTTTTGTCATTGTATGTACAAACGACCTCGTCAGGGAATCATGGAGAATTCCTTGAGGGTTTTCGCTTGCAGCGTCTTATTCGTGCGTTTCTGGTTGCCCAGGGTGTCGAAGGGTGTCTCGCCGTAATCATGCCCCGGGTAGACGATGACATCATCAGGAAGACGCATGAGTATGTCATGTAGCGAGTGGAACATGTGAGAGAGATCCCCGCCAGGTAAATCAGTCCTCCCGCAGTCCCCGATAAACAACGTATCACCAGTCAACAATGCTTTCTTGTCAACAAGAATGCAGATGCCCCCAGGGGTGTGACCCGGGGTGAGGAAGAACTCAAGATGCACAGTTCCAACATTCAATGCACTCCCCTGTGACACTTCGATATCAGGTCTCAGTGAGAGACGTTGGCCATCTTCCTTTGAGCAGACGACTTTGGCAGCGGGGACTGTGCTTCGTACTCGTTGCGCGTCAGCAGTATGATCGCTGTGGTAGTGGGTCAGAATGATGTACAGCAGTGTTAACTCATGTGCAGAGAGAAAGGCGAGTGCTTTTGTTGCATCAAACCCTGGGTCCACGATCGCTGCTTTCTTCTGTGTCGCACAGTAGATGACGTAACAGAAATTATCAAAACCAATCCTGAGTTGTGCGAGGGCTATGCTACCACCGTGTACCTGCAATAAGGCGTCATGTTATGTATCTATGTGTCTGTTGCATCGTTGAAAAAAGCTCCAGCTAGTTCTGTTGTTTTGAGGAAAGGTGGTGTCTCCCTTTGTCAGTAAGTTGGGCACTGGAATCCGGTCGTCTGGTGATGTACCCCTGGTGTTCTAGCTCGTGGAAGAGGAGGTTCATGGTTTCTATTGGTACGTGGAGTGCGCGCACCAGATGGTCAGCGGTCACACAATCGTCTGCATGAGGGAAGAGGAGCTTCAGAACTTCTGAGGTGATCCCCTGCTGCTCAATGGTCATCCTTGGTACATCCTGGGAGACTGCCGGGGTGTGTCTCTGAGCATTTGGAGCGGTGTCACCGAGAGGGTGCCGAATGAAGACGTCGATGTAGTGGTCTATGATCTTTGGTGAGCGACGCCATGCAAAGAGCGGATTCTTTGGTTCCCTTATTTTCTCTTCTTTCTTTGTCTCAGTATTGTGGGAAGCATCTGCATGGCTGTGTTTTTTCCTTCGTCGCATGATGAGAACTGCGGTAGCGCACAGCATGATGGCAGCAAGGCTTGCATACAGAACAACAGGAGCCTCAGGTGGAGAAGGAACAACAGTATCTAAAGACGTGATAGTCCCCGTAATGGGATCGTAGGTGTACTCCCATTTGCCATCACCGTTGGTATCAAGATAGTAAAGCCCACCAAGTAATTCTACAGCGGTTTCGACACCTGTGTCTGTCTCGCGGAGTGTATCATACACACCGTCGTTCTCAGTGTCGATGAGCTCGTAGTACGTGTCGCTTATGTGCAGTTGTTTGGTCTGAGGCAGACCAGTCGTGTTGTTCTCCTCTGGTGCTGGTGCAGAGTACTGTAGGATGGTCGCAGAGGTGGTATCGGTGTCCGTTTGGTTATAAGAATCAGTAACCGTGAGAACGACTGTGTAGTTCCCTGGGAGTGTGTAGAGATGAGCACAGAGAGCTCCTGATCCTGTGGTGCTGTCACCGAAATCCCAGAGGTACGTGGTGATCGTGCCGTTGGTCACAGTGCTCTGTGACCCATTGAAGGACAGTGAAATGTTGGTGTATCCCGTGTAGGGCCCTCCTGCGTGTGCAGACGGCTGCGGAAAAGTCGATCCACCAGAGGACGGAGGGAAAGCTGGCGGATCACCACCAGGCGGATTCCCGCTCTCCTGCATGTTTTCTACGATGATGCTTGAAGTGTTGCCGGTGTAGTTCTCCTTGAAGACCACAATGGGAAACGAGGTATCTGCTGTGACTGAGGGAGCAGTGCATGTGACCTGACCTAGTGCATCCGTGGTGTGTTCCTGTGCATTGAAGAGGACAGATGCATCGGCAACAGCTTCTCCAACAAGGGTAGTGATTGTCACGACAAACGACTCGGTTTCATCGACGGTCGATGGAGCATCAATCTGTAATGTGACGTAGTTGTCAAAAGGATACATCAAGGGGTACTGATCTACGTTACTGCCACCATCGATCGCATACGGACTGTCCCCGATACCATCAGAGCCAGAGATGTTCTGCTGTTCACCGGAGAATGTATCATTACCTGTGTAATCATCCCAGTAGTTCCCCCCGGAGGGGTAGCCATCATCCCACGTGCTGTTGTCCAACCCGATGGCGTGCACTGTGTTGTTGAGGAAGGTGTTGTGGTAGATGAACGAGCCACCTAACCCATTGCCAGAGACACCGCAGTTGTTGTCGCTGATGACATTTTGCAGGAGGGTGTTTCCACTACCATCAGTGAGACTGATGCCAATCGTGTTGTAGCGGATGCGGCAGTCAACAACAGTGTTATTCGATGACCCAATACGTATCCCTGCATCCTCAGCCAAAGGACCACTGTGTTGGATACTCAACCCATCGATGATGACACCGTCGATGAGAAGAGAAAGCACTGTAGAGCTGTTCATGCCATCAACAATAGTGGTGTCGGCATCTTCTCCAACTAGAAGAAGAGAGGTGTTGATCAGAACATGCTCGTAGTAGGTTCCTGCGTAGACGTAGACGGTCTGGTTGGTCGTGGCGTTATCGATGCCTTCTTGGATGGTTCTCACATGCGTCGCATCATACCACTCAGGGATGGCGTCATCATCCACGAAGACATCCGCAACCACCGTGACTTTGATCTGTGTGGAGTGATTGGCTGTTCCACCATCATCATCAGTGACATGTAAGACTATCGTGTAGGTGCCATCACTGGCGTACGCGTGAGTTGCATTCCGCTCTGTGCTGCTGTTCCCATCACCAAAATCCCACCCCCACGAGAGTATCTCTCCATCGCTATCAAATGAGGTGTCATTGAACCACACGGTCTCTTGAATCAGAGGTCGCAATGGAGCAACAGTGAAATTCGCTGTCGGTGGGACATTGACAACCGTGATTGTCTGCGAGGTGGTATTCCACGCACCCGCATCATCACTCACATTCAAGGTCACGATATAGTCCGTTTTATTTTGGTACTGATAGGTGGGATGTTGCAGTGTAGAGGTGGTCCCGTCACCGAACTCCCAAAGCCACGAGACAATATCGCCATCGGGATCTGTTGATGTGTCTGTAAAGAAAAGCGGAGACGTCGTGGAAACATTCTCCGGGGTAAACGTGAAGTTCGCAGTAGGAGGGGTATTACTGACAAGGATCTCCTGGGATGTGCTATTCCCTGCGCTGTCATCATCAATCACCGTGAGCGTAACCACATAGGTGCCTTCACAGACGTACTGATGAGACGTGTGCTGCAGGCTTGAGCTGTTGCCATCACCAAAATCCCAGGTCCAGTTGATTAGAGTCCCATCATTGTCCAGTGACGTGTCAGAGAAGTAGATGGTATCTGCCGTTAGAGGAGCAGCAGGCAGGTAAGAAAAATTCGCTACAGGCGGGTAGTTCATAATAGACACGGCAAGACTGTACGTGGAGAACAACCCGTACACAGACGCGTTGCTCTGCTCAGCCTTCGCGTAGTACACCCCTGTTGTCGGGCATACCCATTCAATACGAGACGCACAGCCTCCACCGCTGTTATCATCACTCTCAAGCAGCGTGGTTCCATTCGTATCATAGAGGAACAGAACCGTGTCACACTCATCCCCTAACTCAAAGGTTCTGAGGAGATACGTCGTGTTCAGCACCGCGTCAAATGAGACCCAATCCTGATCTCCTTCAACGTGGAAGTTGTGAGATTGGGAGGTATTGTCTGTCGCAATGATAGTGGCATTTGTGTAGGTGTTATCAGGTTCATAGACATCCCCAACAGAAATCTGCTGACTCGTGGTATTCGACGCATCATCATCGTCAGTGACGGTCAGCGTCACCGTGTAGGTACCATACGATGAATAGCTATGGGTTGGATGCTGATCAGTGGAAATACTGGTATCCCCAAAGTTCCACAACCAGGATGTAATCGTCCCATCTGGGTCTGTGGACGCATCATGGAATGAGACGGGTGTGTTGATATCCGGGGTGCTTGGGCTGTAGGAGAAATCGGCAATGGGTGGTGCGATGGCGAGAACCCCAATAGGACTGTAGTACTCAATGTGACACTCCCCATAAGCGATGCCAAAGAAACCCGTGCCCCAAGGCCCCCAGGTTCGGCCCCAGCTATTCTTACAAATCCAATACCCGTCATCAGCGGGACTAAGAGGATCATCGACGTATCCAACAGCAACCACCTGATGGCTCCCAATCAACTTTCCCCAGTGGTACGTATACACCCCGTCGTCATCAAACCCTTCACCGTGGTAAAAATCGTCGTAGACATCAAAGGAGAGACACAGTGGTCCCGTGCTATATAACCACGTCTTGATGACCTCACGGTCTGATTTCACGATTTGATAATTCTTAATTGGAACGAGTTGTTCCTCCCAGTCTGCACATTTCGCTGAGCAGGGGGTGCTGCCTGACCCGGTGTAGGGGAAACACGACTCCGGTATTGTCCCTCCATTGTTCTTCATGTACTGGAACGCGTAGTACGCATTGCCTCCATCGCAGCCCTCGCTCCCACTGTAGCAGGAGAGGATGTACTGCTCAGATAAATCAAGGTCTATGGTGGGATCGCCACGGGCAATGTTGATGACGGCTTCCAGGGCGCCATGCGCCGCGAAATCCCAGCAGCTGCCACAGAGCTTTTGGTCTTTTGCAGAGGTGGTCCAGTCGCCTTTGGTCCCCTGGTACTGTGCGTTTCTCCAATCCCAGGAGTCCGGGAGTGGTGTCTCCCCAGACATGGCCCCTCCAGAGAGGGGTACCATCATAGGGTCTGTGGGGAGAATCGGTATCAACCCCAGCCCGTAGGTGAGATGCTCTTGACATTCAGGGCACTCTGCCACTGCGTCGATGTCAGGGAGAACCTCATCCATATCTTGTGTACTTGGGATTACATTATTGTTAGAAATCGCAATGTCAGAGAGGTACGAACCGAGAGGAATCTGATACACAATAGCACCAAGAAGAAGTATTCCTACTATGCCTGACAGTACTGGGTGGTGTGATGTCATTTTTCCCTTTGTTTGTATGGAGTAAATAACACACACCACTCTCTTAGTGATAGTATTTTAATTCACTGTGTTAAAATGACAGAATGATAAAATACAAGTACTTTGTACACATGGTGTTAGTGTTCAGTTGAGAACTCAAACGCCACCACGCGTTACTCTTTTTGCGGCGATTCATCACTCTGCGACGAAGAGGTACTACTCTCTTGATGCAGCTGTACATCGATCTGTTCGTGTACAATTGAGACAGTAGTGGTTCCTGGTTTTTTTGCCGCATGCGAAATCAGTGACACACCAACCGTGCACATAAGCGCAGTGCTCAGAATCACCACAAAAGCGATATCCTCAAAGAATCCATCTAACCCCGGCATGAGACGGTTGACGAGAGCTGGGCCAAAACTCAGTGCAAGAATGGCAGCAGCAAGGCCACGAGGCATCATCACCAGCATCGTCTGCTTATCATCCTTTTCAAAGCCGCCTCTATAGGTTGAGGCTTCAACGGCGAGATACCGCATCAGCAGCAGGATGAGAAACGTGCCGATACCAATCGCGATGAACTCAATGCGCTGAAACCCGACCATGATGCCCAGGTACACAAAGAAAAACGTCCGCATGACAAACGAAATCAGGGAATGAAACTCCCGGGTTGACTGATCCATCTCGTAGCCTTCCCCGCCGTAGTCAAACATTTTCAGGACTTTTTTCCCGTTACCGAGCACCAGCCCGAACACCAGACAGGCTATCGCACCTGCCCCTGAGCCGCCCTCAGCGACCCCGACAATGAGCACGGTCACCGAGTACACGAGAAACGCAACCGCTAACGTCACAACGTAGGAGAACTCCTCTTGGCGTACCTTATGCATAATGGGCAACCACACGAGTCCTAACACAAGACCAAGCACCGCACCTATAGAAAAGGTGCTGACTAAATTTTTTATGCCGACACTGAGGTTAAAACCACCTCCGTACAACACCATGTACACCAGCATCAAGACGACGACGATGCAGAGGATATCAGTGATGATGCTTTCTATTGATAGCATTGTCTTGGTTTTCTCTTCTAAGTGTGTCAGCCGACTGGCCAGGGGAATGACAATAGGACCACTGGTACCACCCACAATCGCTCCAAGGATGAGACCAACAATCAGACTATCACCTAGCGACATCTGCAGCACCCCAACCGCCGTCAACAGCAGCACCACGAGCATGGCTCCTAGCATGCTGAACACAAAGGCACTCACCGTCAGCAGCAGCCCACGACGTGCACCTCTGAACAGCTCATGAAGCTTGGTGTTAATCCCACCATCAAACAAGATGATCACAATGGCGACTGCTGCAAAAAACTCTGAGAAACTAATCAGGAGTGCTGGGCTGATGTCACCTCTGATGTTGAAGATGAACCCCATCGCCATCCCAAAGAACAACAGCCAGATGATGCTGGGGATTTTCGTGCGATTAAAAATATAATTCCCAATGAACCCTAAGACCAGGATGACTCCTATCGTGATCAGGGCGGTGACGACATCAAACATACCCGGAGATATAATTTGTTATTTTTTATACCTTGGTTTTCAGCAGCAACAAATTACGTACGAAAAAAAAAAGCTGGTGTCTCAATGTGCTTTCTTATGGCATGATGGTTGGCTGGGTAAGACACATGGCAACCATACTTCCTTTCCCGCTCGCGATATTCCGTTTGTAATGGGAATACCCTATACCGGTAAAGGCAACCAGGTGTGGTCCTATGCCGATATCCACGACCTCCATGTCCGTCCCGTTCGCGAGTTTCCATACCGTGGTCACCGCCGTTAGTTTAGGGTAGAGAATCATCCCAGCAAAGACAACGCCGTACATATTGAGGAGACGCGGAATTTTCAGGAACAAATGAAACGCTCGTTCCGTGCCTGAGGTGGAGACAAAGATATACGCTTCAACAGCTGTCGTGAGACATGACTCTTCCGGTTCTTGTATTAGTTCTTCACAGAGCGCTGCATGCTCTTCAAGAACCTCTGGAGAGATTTTGTTCTTCGCCAGATGATTCATGAGGCTGTGTTGTGGGCTGTCTGCTGCGGCGGATAATGAAAAACCCACAAGGAGAGCTACAGAGACAAAAGCAGATACTATGATCCATGTTGGTGAGTTCATGGTATTCCTCCTTACATCATGAATGAAGGTTGAAAACAAATCCCCCTGTTGTTTTCCCGTCATTCTTCTGGATTCTCACAAGCCCCTCAGGGTATATAAACGTTTTTCATAAAAAAAAAATGATGTCTTATCCCGAAATTACTTCCTCCTGGAAAAAGGATGGAAAAAAGAAGGTGCTTTCAGGTGATTCCTCTAAAGCAGAGTTATTTCTTTGTATGGTGCTGTTTTTTGGTAGTGTTCTTCTGTGGTTTGACAGGTTCTGCTTGACTTTGCTCTATCTGTTCCTGCTGTGCTTTTTTCTGTCTCCGCTTCTTATGGACAATGAGGAACGACAACACCAAGAGTACTGCAAGGAGGGCAAGTGCGAGAAGCAGTACACCACTGATGCTTGGTTCCTGATACGGAGTTAATGTGTGAGACTTGATATCGTACCGGTAGTCCCAGATGCCATCTCCATCGGTGTCGATGAGGTAGGTCGTCTCGGTGTCATGTTGAAGACTGGTGGTCACATCTGCTGTTTCATTGTAGAACACGTCAAAGACGCCGTCGTTGTTCGTATCAATGAGGTACCCTCCAGCGAGCGGCCCAATGACTTCAGCGGTAACATCGATGAACACGGTGTAGATGCCCGTGCCTGAAATGACCGTATTAGCATCTTCTGCGTAGGCGGTGATCCGATATGCACCCGCTGTGCTCCAGGTGTGAGTCAGGACGACAGGGGTGTTGTTACTGACGAACTGGGAGGTGTTGTGGTGTCCATCATCCCAGTCTACTACGTAGCGGATGGTGTCGTTATCCAAATCACTTGACAAAAACGTGAAGGGAGAGGGGACGTTGATATGACCAATCTGTTGCCCGGTGATGAGGGGAGGTGTCGGTGGATTATTTGGAACCAGGATAGTGACCGAGATGGTGTCTGTGCCGACAGCACCAGCGTTGTCAGTGACCTGTAAGATGACGTTATAACGTCCAGGTGCAGTATACACATGAGTGGAATGCACACCTGTTCCGGTGGCCCCATCACCGAACATCCACAGGTAGGAGACGAGGGTACCATCGCTATCAGCACTCCGAGACCCGTCAAAATGAACAGGGGTTTTTATGTATCCAAACCGGTCGCTTGCAGAGGCGTCAGCATGGGGTGGACGATTCGTGCTCCCACCACCAGCACCCGCGGTTCTCTTAGCTCCAGCCGGTGCATAGAGGGAGAAGTGTGATACATTCGCCCAGACGTACCCTTCATAGAGCGTACCGTAGATTTCAATGTTAGCAGTCTCGACCCCGGTCTCATACACCCAGTCCAGAGCCGTAGAGAGGGATACCCAGCGAGTGGTGTGCTCATCGAAGACGTAGAAGTGCAAGGTGTTCTCATTGATATCTCCGATATCATTGCCATCTCCATCGCCGGTTCTGTCGAGATCTGCTGCGGTGTAGTACATCGCAACCCATGCGTACTCGACGTTGTCAGTCGTGTCATTCTGCACGTTGTCACTGACAGCGATGCTGATGTATGTATTTAGAGACTCCTCACGGGTTACGGTCCATGCGTGAGGGGAAGTAGACCTGTTGTACAACGTGATATTCATCCAAGGGGTCACACTGCAGTTGAGGTACACCCAGAAAAACGTATCCAAATCTTGTACGGTGTCCACGATGAAGGAATCACGGGGAGTCGGAAACTCAGCAATGACCGTGTTCCCATATTTCGTAATCCTCATGCTTTTCAGCAGATTCAACACAATCCAGTGATCGGCTTGGTAGGGATGAGTGAGCATCACGACCGTCTGGGTATGGTTCCAGACCCCATAGCGGAGGGAGAAGCGGTAGAAATCGGATTCAAGGATTCTGGTGATGTTCTCCCCAGCTTGCTCAAGGATGGTCTTGGTGATGTTCCCAACGGTATCGTTGCCTGCATCAGGTCGTCCGATGAGAACGACGTACGGGGCGTCGTAGTATTGGGGGTCTGACAGCAGTTGAGATGCACTGACCTTGGTCACATTCGTATAGCTGGTGAGGTTTTCCTCAAATTCGAGAATATCTTGTCCTAAATCATACGCAAGTACGATGTGGTCAACCTGCGCTGCGTAGGTGTCAAGATCCTCTGAATCGTTGACTCCATCGAAGTCCGTATCTGGAATCGTGGGGTGTGTTCCATAGAAGAATTCATCACCATCACCTAAACCATCGTCATCGGTATCTTGTTGTACAGGATCCGTGCGCCACTGGATTTCTAAATAGTCGCTGAGTCCATCATGGTCAGTGTCGTTGTCTTTTGGGTTCGTGAGCAGAAGCACCTCATATCCATCGAGTAATCCATCACCATCGGTATCAGGGTTTCGTGGGTTGGTACTCAGATTGTATTCATGGACATCAAACAAGGTATCCGCATCGGTATCAGGGAGGATGAGACTGGAATCAAACAGATACTCAGCCAGATCGTCTAATCCATCTGAATCGGTATCCCGACTATTTGGGTTTGAGGTCAACAGAAATTCTTGTGCATCTGATAGACCATCGACATCGGAGTCGCCTTCTAACGGATTGCTCCCAAACTGACGTTCCGTTGCATCGTCAAGACCATCACCATCGGTGTCATAATGCAATGGATTGATGCCCTCAAGAAGTTCAATGGAGTCCGGTATTCCATCGTCATCCGTGTCACTCTCGCGTGGATTTGTGGAATTCTCATAACAGTTATGCTCCCAGACATCAGACAGGCCATCGCCATCGGTATCAGCTTTTTTAGGATCACTGGTCACCTGAACAGTAGAGGTTCCTGTTGCTGTCGTATACGTAATCGGCCATCCAATACACTCATGGAGGTTGATGATACCATCACCATCGGTGTCCTCCCCAGGACCATAGCAAGGCCATTGCACAGGTCCTCCACCGGTTGCATTCACCGTCAGAACCCCGATGGTCTCTCTGTTTTCAGGGGACGGCACCTGCCCGATGCCGGTCCAGTTCACATAATAACTCATCACAAAGACATCTTCGACAGCGGGAGCATTAAACTGGAAGGTGGTGGAAGAAAACGTGATATTGAGTGGGTCACTCGTCAGATTCGTAATGGTGTAGTTCACGCTTGTGTTATAAAGGAAAATGATGAGAGAACAATTCATGGTTCCATTGTCATCTTCGTGATACCCTGCGGGGATGCGGTAGTACACCGTGGCGTCAATAGTAGCATTGGGGAGCACTTGAACACTACTTCCCTGTCCATTGTACTCAACATCCGTGATGAATCCATAGGTTAACAGAAGCGATTCATTGACATCATCGATACCGTTTGCATCAGTATCATAAGATGCTGGGTTGAGATGTTTCATGTACTCTTCAAGATCAGTGAGTCCATCTTTGTCAGAATCGTTGACTAACGGATTAGAAAAGACGGAAAATGAAAACGGCGTTCCGAAATAATCGATGTGTACTCTCCACCCTCGATATTCTTCATAGTCAGTGATTCCATCATCGTCCGTATCATTAGCGGTTGGGTCTGTCCCTCGTACAATTTCCTGGTAGTCCCCAAGTCCATCCGCATCAGTATCTGACAGGTATGGAAACATGTCCCGTTCAACCTCAAAGCCATCCCAGAGACCATCCCCATCCGTATCATATCTCCAAGGGTTGGATGTATACGATAGTTCGTTCGTGTTGTTTATCCCATCGCCATCAACATCCAGTGACGTAATCCCGTTCCACCTGCAAAACGCGGAGATGTTCCCTGGCATCACATCATAGTATAACGTCGTCAGCGTCGTTGTCGATGTCCCACTCTGACTCTCCCGATCACACCACCATTTGAAGAACCAGACACATTCCTTATAGAACACGCGGTATGACGTCTTTAATTGAATCGTCATGGGGAAGTTCACCATGGATTGAGGATCAACCCATGCGGCAAGGTCATAGACAGTGTTCCTATAGTTAGAGTGATCAGTTTCTACAGAGACAACCGTGCAATTCTGATACCATGTCGTTCCTGGTGGAACCGCTAGGTTGAAATGAGGAACAATGTAGCTATTATCGAGATCCTGCTGTCCTCCCCTGGTTCTTTTCACGACCCCCTTTAATCGACTGGTGATATCAATGCGATCACCGACATCCATCCCATTCTGATCATAATCATACACATTCAACGACGGTGTACCAATCGAGATGAGATCGACATCACTCAGATAGTACGAATCTGTGAACCAGCCTAAGACGAGTTCTAAGAAGTCACCAAAGAAATCAAAGATGAGGTCAAGAATCACAAAGATAAGGGCTAGGAGGGGGAACACCAGACCAACAAGAATAATGACCAAGGAGTAGAGAACAAACGTGTAAAACACGAGGAATGCTAATGCGATGCCGTAATCTGACCAGTCCTGGTCAATGGCAATAGTAAACCAGATGTACCAAGCAATCCCAGCGGTAATATATAAATCAATGATAAGCAACCAGACTGAGATCTTATCCATCACAGAGAGGAATTTTGTGGCTTTCGCTGCATTCATTGCTTTTTGAGCCGCAGAAATTGCTTTGAGAACCTTGTTAATTCCACTAGCAAATTTTGTCAGTTTCAAGGTCGTTAAGATACTCTTCAGGGCTTTCAGCGTGGTCTTCAGAAAATTGAATGCGGCTCTTGCATGTTTGATAATTGATTCAGTAATATCATACAATGCGGTAATTGACGTCCAGACATAATTGGTGAGGATATCGAATACCTCGGGTAATTCTGGGAGGTTAAAACCAATTGGTACGTCACCTATTTGTGTGACCATTGACTCCCCGGTATTCCAAGCGAGCACCAGGTTAATCATGATGAGTGAGGGATCATCAGTCTCATTCAGACCTCTGGCGAGCACCCAGTCCAGGGTTTCATTGAAGATGATGTCTTCAGGAAGTGCTTCTACGGTGGAGGTGTTGAACCAGTTTATTTTATAGGTTTTCAGTGTGATGACCGGCGATTCTGTGACATCAAAGAGGAGTGGTGTGTCGACAAGGGTTCCTTGATGGGTGAGATTATCTAAGGTGATGCTCGTAAAATGGTCTTCAACTGCTGAAAGGAGAGGAAGTGTCTCATCAGTGCTGATGTTGTGGAGTTCATGAACTGCCGCAGGAATCATCTGTCCCATGAGTGCTGCGATTGCTTTATCTTGATGGGAGAACGTCGTATTGATGGAGCTGTTAATTGTGACATTGGTGTCCTGCAGAATACCAGGCATTTCCGGAAGGGTGTGCTGGCTGCGTAAAAATTTATAGCCCATGACGAAGCCTGCTTTGAAGGTTTGATTGACCTCAGGGCTAAAGAACACACCAACGCTGGTCCCATGATTCTCTTGGATGCTACATCCCGTGACCATGAAGTCTTCGTAGTAGCGGACGAGGGTGATGATCTCTGGGGAGAACCCGCGGTCGATGCGAATGAATTTCTCCCAGGCACCAACCACGGTGGCGTTCGCAACTAGGTTGCCGCCTCCGCCTCCTTCCGCGCGGACATACTTCCCGTTGTGCGCTTTGAGTGCAATGGTGCTTCCTCCAAGGGAAACGACTTCAAAGGTCCCCGCATTATCAATCTTGGTACTGTTTACAACGAGAACATGGTTTGGTGCTGATGAGACGGAGAGATATTTCCCCGTGGACGCCAGCAGGGCGATCCGATGATTTCCAAGATCCACCCATTCAAAGGTCTCATTCTCACCAAGCGTAGTACTATTCGCAGTAAGGGTACCATTGTCGCCCATCGAAAGATACCGTCCATTGCTGACGCGTAGTCCTCTCATGGTTCGATCAGAGAGCCCATTGACCATCCACAGGAGTCGCATGTCTGCTGAGACAGACAAAGGATCAGAGGCTGAGTAGAACATCTTCCCGTGTAACGCGACAATCGCCCCGTTCTCTTTGATGGGAGCTATCGGGACAAGGGTTGTATTCAACTCGGTGATCATACCATACTGGCTGGTCTCTGAGGCAGAGGGAACGGTGTTGCCAATGGGTTCAACACACCACTGCTGGGACAATGCACCAGTAAAATTTTCCAGCGTCACCGCTGCCCCATTCCCCATACTTGCATTCTCAACACATAAGTATTGCCCATACTTTTTCGCGAGAAGATAGTACAGGGTTGTGTCTTTTACTTCGAGGCGCCAGAGTTGAGAATCATCACCGTTGTAGTCAGCTTGTACAATAGAAATGGTACTGTTGCTGTCATTGTATACAGTGAGACATTTCCCACTGTGCTTCGCTACAATCTGGTAGTAGCCAAAACCGGCCGAGAGGATCCTCCATTCTTGATGACTCCCTTGGGTGTAGGTGTGTTGCACAATCGTGGTGTTTTCCTCTAAGCTTGCGTTGCTGACCTCAAGACACTTGTTGCTGTGTTGCGCGATGAACGTGAAGTCCGCAGGGGTCGTAATCTCAAGCATGGGGGTGATGTACATGTCCTCTTGAGTGTTATTCAGGTCTTTCATGAACCCTTTGGAGTCGTCTGGCCAATCCCATTTCTGGGCAGGTAGACGGAGGTTATCAGGGTTTTTCGGTCTGATTTGAAATGAAAGATACGTGGGGTTTCCCTGCGTGGAAACCGAGAATGGTATGCTTTCGTGTACGTCTGTTTTTGTGTACGGAGAGAGATCTACGGCATCGTTGACCAAATCACCATCGTTATCGCAATCCCAGGCGTTTGGTAGCCCATCGCCATCTGCATCTTCTGTGACGTTCGCTACTTCAAAATAATCAGAGAGCCCATCGTAATTTGAATCAGGGTTCAGTGGATCAAGCTGATGGGTGGCCTCATAGTAATCATCGAGTCTATCGAAATCTGAGTCAGAGTTGTTGCTATCTGTGCCAAGGACGGTCTCCACGGAGTCGTATAACCCATCAGCATCGGTGTCGATGTGGTGTGCGGGTGGTGTGGCTGCCTGCAGTGCATCGACATCTACTCCGTCGCCTATCTGCGAGAGATACGATGGTAGGAGCAATGGTTGCTCGTAGGATGATGATGTATGAGATACAGAATTAACAACGGTGGTATCGTGGGCGGAGAGAGTACTCCAGATGGGGTTTAACGCAGGGTGGAAAGCGACAGCAACAAGAATGCATACCGCAAAGATAGCAAAGCTTCGTAGATATGGATATTTTTTTTGCATAAGCCTCTCCTTTCTGGAAATGATACCTCACGCCCACTATATAAATATATTTATTTCATTATTTTTATTAAAAATGTTTATTTTATATCTGCCATTAGTCGAAGGTGTTCTTTTTTAAATTAATGACGATGAGCGCGGGGAGGGAGATTCGAACTCCCGAGGTCAGAGACCATTGGATTAGCAATCCAACGCCTTACCGGGCTGGGCCATCCCCGCAGTC
>JAFGML010000042.1 GCA_016927555.1 Thermoplasmatota archaeon | reverse complement strand
TCGGTGCCCCCGCCAGGGTACCCGCTGACGTCAGCGAGGTCATCGCCGCTGAGAATGTCCCGGTCCCAGAGCTTGATAGTGATCTCTGGGGTCATGGTCTGCACGGAGAACCGATGGGTGACGTCCTCGGTGTGGTCGTTTTCGTTGCTGGAGTACGCATCGTTGATCTGCTCTGTCCATTGGCTGCCGGTGTGCACCTGGATGCGGTACGACCAGTCCGCCTCGCCTTCGAGCCATGTTTCGATGGCGCCAATACCAAGGACGCGGTGCATTTTCACGGAGATTTGTGGACCGGTTTGTGCGACGTAGTCGTAGTAGATGACTTGCTGTTCGATCTTACAGTCCCCGTACGCTATCTTGAACCAGCCGTCCTCCCCCCAGAAGGTCCCCCAGCTGTTCTTCCCGATCCAGCAGCCCTGTGCATCATCGTACCCGACGAGGCAGACGGCATGGTTAATCGGGTCGGGGTCGTTGCCCGGGTGCTCGTAGACACCACCATTGTATCCTTGGAAGTCGCTGTACACGACCATGCCTGCGGACAGTGGTCCGTGTTGGAGGAGTGCGTTTTTGATGGAGGTCTGGTCTGCAGCCACTGTATGCCAGTTGCCGATGTCAATGAGGAGTTCTTCCCAGGTGCTGCACTTGTTGGCACAGGGTGGCACGGAGCCTGAGCCGCTCACGTACGGGAAGCAGGATTCTGGGAGTGCATCGTAGGTGGTGATGAAGTTGAAGTACCCTGGTGCGTACGCTCCTTGGCATCCCAGGATGCTGCCACTCATCCACTCGCTGCCGCAGGAGACCATGTACTGCTCCGACAAGTCAATGGCGTAGTCTGGATTCCCGTGGGTGATTTTGATGAGTGCCTCGATAGAGGCGAGAGGTCCGAAGGCGTAGCAGCTGCCGCAGTTCCCCTGGTTGCGTATGGGTGTCGTCCAGTCGCCGGTGTGGTTGTTGTGGGTCGCTGACCGCCAGTCCCAGACTGAAGCCACGCTACCAATGAAGACCTCACCTGGTGGGAGTGGTTCTCCTCCAGGGAGAATCCCGGTTCGATAGTAGTTGATGTCCGTGTTGCCGATGTCCTGTTGTTCGCAATCGCATTCGTGTGATAGCAAATCATCAGGCTGTCGTAGGTCCTGGTCTTGAGTGTCTGCTGGGTGCTGAAGCTGCAGGGATGTCCCAGTGACTGTGACCCCTGCTATTAGTACGATTCCGCATAGGAGTACGGAAAAGAATTTTACGTTCATGCTTTGTCTTACCTCCAATTTTAAATAAGAAGTTTTAGATATAAATGTTTCTATGAGGTGTGCACTGGGAACGAATGTAACTGGTTGTGGGTCCCTTAGCTTAGAAGACGAAGTCTTTGAGGCTCTTTGCCTCAGGGTTGAGGATGCAGTGCTTCCGCACCCAGAACAAGGTTTCTTGCAGTGTGATGGTGTCGATGAAGCCTTCGTAGGTTGTTTTTAACAGTTCCATGAAGCGTTTGGCGTAGCGGATGTCTGGTGCGGTGAACAGGATCATCCAGTCGTAATCCCCATGCAGGTACATGCTGCTCTCGATGATGATGCCCTCTGGTGCTGCGCGGTCCTGCAGCAGGGGTGATGAAGCAGCGGTAATCATTGCGTTGTCTAGTGGCTTGGTGGTCTTTTTGATGAGGGCGACGTAGTGTTTGCGGTCGAGTTTGGCATCGTCGGTAATCGCGGTGTACCCCCAGATGAGATGGTCTGCTTCGAGTCGTTTGATGCTTCGCCAGACCTTCTGGCGTGAGAATTTGCAGAGCCGGGCTATCGTGTCGATGCTCTCGTTCGCATTTTTCTGCAGCACGGCCAGAATTTTTTTTTCGTCTTCCTTGATTTGTGTCTTGCTACGTTTCGGCATAAGAGTACAAACTACTTCGTTTATTTAAATCGTTGCATGTGCTACTATACTAATGTATATAGTACACGTATATGCTATCGTGAGATAAAGAGACAGTATTTGATACTGGTGTTACTCGGAGAGATAGGGAGAGTGCTGTCCTGTGTCGGTGTAGCCCTTCCGTCTTCTCTGCTGTTGTACACGTCACAAGAATCGTGCCACAATGTTTATATCCTACACTGCATAATATTCTTGTGACATGACAGCGGACAGCTCCCGGAAGAAACAACTTGATGCCCAGCGTACTGAGTGGCGCAAGACCCATCGGACGCTCAACGGCAGGATTATCTTGTATCCGGATAAACCAGCGGAGCATATCAACGCCCGTGGAAGCAAGGTGTACAACTGGTTCTGGGGCAAGATCCTGCACACTACGGAGCCGCAGGAGATCCCTGCGATCATCTCTGGGCTGCAGGATATGATCAAGGCGGAGAAGGACCCGGGGAAGATTCGAGTGTTGCGTACTATGATCGGCATGGCTGATGATGCGTACCAGTTCAAGATGTTAGAGGGTATCAAGGAAATTGACAGCGAGCTGCAGTTAGAAAACAAACCCGTGTATAACGCAGAGGATGGCGTGATTTACCGGGATGGGAACATTTTCACCACTGATTTCAACGAGGATGAAAGCGCGATTCTCATCCGTGACATAGAAGGGATTCTGCTGGACGTGTTGTCCTCAGAGGAAGCCCCGGTAGCATCGCAGAACAAGCCGGTGCGGAACGGGGCGTACAAAGACTGGAGTTATATGGAGAAAAGCTAGGTTCGCCAACATATAATACAATGAAGCAAGAACTTAGGAATATATCTTTTTTTATAATTCACCGATTAATTCAGTTTATTGTATTAACTTAATTCGATCACGAGTTCAGGCGCGTTTGTATTAGTTTTCGGGTAAAAAGAAAGGCTACCCTGATTAGTTTTGGTTTTTAAAACAAGAGTTATCTTTCCTGTCGATAAAGCATCTTGCACATTATTCGTTACATCCCACGAATACCATGTATCGTCGGAATTAATTGTTTGGGAAATTTCAGATGTGGAAGAATAAGTAGGCGCATTGTCCCACGTTATCAATGATTCATCCCAAAGGACATTAGAACATCTATGGATATCAACCACGGTTGGGTTATAGAGAAACCAACAATACAACTTGAGTTCTGCATTTTTTATTGTACTCCCTGCGGGCAAATCAAGGTCAAACAAAAGATAAGTTAATTCATCAACAGCAATCCCCTTATAAAAGCGAACACCCAGACCATATTCATCGCCAAAGTTCATACTTGGTTTCGTTATATCAATATATGCATCATCAGTAGGATTGAAAACATAATTCGATGCTTCCGGAGGAGTTATTGGGCTATGAACACTAACAGCATACGGTTTTACCTGAGAAGAACTAAATGACGGATGCAAGTCACCCATCTTCCATCCATCTCCAGTTGTTTCACAAAAATAATATTTTTTATCATTCTTTGTAAAATAAGATCCTTGATAACCATCATGCCCCCATACAGCAGTCATCATATGACCTGGAAGAACAACAAGGCAATTGTCATAATTCATTTGACGGAGGATGCTTGAAAACAATATACTTGTATCCTCACAATCACCTCCATCTTCATACAGTGTTTCTAATGGGTAACGTGGATACTCATTTCCCCCAGTTGTAACATCATCTTCTGTATAAGGCAAGCTCTGAACGAAAGAAAGTACAAAATTTATAGTTTGATAGTAATTATAACCTTTTTCATTTGCCGCCTTTTGGAGTTCCTTCGCAAACAGGTTAGATGTTTGATCAAGAGTATATTCAGACCACTTACTCCAATCACGAATTCTATCAAGTTTAGATTCATAATCAAACAAATCATAAGATACATATATTTCCAAAGTCCATTTATTACCTTCAGGATATTGCCATTCGTAATATTTTCTGGTTTTTTTTGCTGTGCTCAATGGATGTGCATCGTATCCATCGGGGGCCCCATCTCCATCAGTATCTGCATTAAAAGGATCTGCTCCTGATTTAATTTCATCTCCGTCTTTTAGTCCGTCATTGTCATAGTCATCATTCAACGGATTAGTATTATACGTAAAAATTTCCTTATAATCGTCTAATCCATCGCTATCACTGTCACTATTGATCGGATCAGTGTGATATGTATCCGCCTCAGTTTTATCATCTAATCCATCGGAATCGCTATCCGAACTTAACGGATTTGAACCATACGTATCTACTTCGTCTTTATCATTCAGGCTATCAGAATCACTGTCCAACCTTAACGGGTTTGTGCGATAAGTATAAATTTCCACATAATCGTCCAACCCGTCATTATCACTGTCACTACTCAGTGGATCAGTGGAATATAAATTCACTTCAGTTCCATCAGGGACATTATCACTATCACAATCACTGTCCAATGGATTTGTGCCATGGACATTTATTTCCTTTCCGTCGCTAAGACCATCGGAATCACTATCTGAATTAAACATCGCAGTACCATGCTGAGTCTCGGATAGATTGTTCAATTCGTCTCCATCGGCATCTACCACAAAGAACAGAACAGTGGATACAATGATTAAGATAAGGGCAATTGAAGCAATCTTTTTTGTTTTCGCCCACTTTCTCGTATGGTGAAACATAGAACGGTTATTTTTCACTAAAATTTTATTATTCTCCATCCGGGGAGATTTTTTGAATTGTTTTTCTTTCTTTTTTATACTAGCTATAACCTTCGCGTATAAGGAGAACTCTTCAGTCTGTACAAAATCTTCTATGACCTTTTCCGGAAGCATTTCTAAAAGAGTATCAAGGTTGATGAAAACACTTCGTAAATCTTCATCGTTCAGTAGGCTCTCTTTCTCTAATGTATCAATACTATTCATGACTTTTTCATATAATGCAAATTCTTTAGTCTGGATATAATCCTCTATAACCTTTTCTGGAAGATTATTTAAAAGACAATCTAATGTTTTAAGAACATCTCTGATATCTTCATCAGTTATCTGTTCTTTTCTATTCATATGTCCCGGGTTGGACTTCTTTACCATATCAATTATCACTCCAAAAATACCAGTTAATTTCGTGTTATATTCTCCAATTAATGTTATATAAAGATACTCTGTAAAAATGTCAAATTGAAAATGTAATAACAACCGGAGAAATAGTTCTCAGTCGATCCTTGTTATACCGGTAAAATGGTATTAAAATCCCTTCCCCTGCACTAATTTAGTTTCAACGGGTATTATTATTCGATTTTATTACTTTATAGCCTTGGTTCATAATTCCCAACAGCAGAAATTGTTTTCATGATTGCTGATTCCTGAGTATGTGTGATTTGGACGAGAAAAGGAGGAGAGGGGCAGATTTCAGGATATCCTCTCGACTTTTCTAACAGAGGAAACGAATTATGAACCATGCTCAATCAATAATATTCAAAAGAGAATCGCATTTAAACAAGTTTCTACTCCTGTTAATAATATATTCCTAAGTCCGTCCGCCAACATATAATATAACGAGGATAAGTTTTTTTGATAAGATTTCTGTTTTAGTTGGCTTGTACCTTGTTTTTTTTGTTTCCTGGTGTTTAAAAGAAATTAGAAACTAGCTTTAGAAGAAGGTTCTTAACACCCCTCAGTAAAATAGCTATCATGATGGTGTGTAGGTTACTTCAAGGGTTGGCTTGGGGTTCGCATCACCATACTCCTCAGCATATATCTTACTGGGAACTCCCCCCGCACCACTTATGAGAATGGCGAACCAACCATCGTTTAACTGATTTTGTATGTCACTTTCTGCGTCAGCCCCTACGTCGATTTGTTGATTAGGACCAACCACGGGAAAATTCTCATCATCCGTATAGAGGGTGTCTATGCCACCGTAGATTTCATCGCCAGTTGATGCTGATGGTTGAACAAGGAGTTGGTAGATTTCGTTGTCGCCTGTGTTTGTGTTTCCGTGGTAGTAAAAAATCGCATCTTCGATAGTAGCACCATCAGGAATACTAGAGATGTTCCATTCAATAAACCCACATCTGGGCATTGCCCCGCTCATAAAATCAATTGTGTTTTCTCCAGTTATTTTTTCCCAATTCATTTCAAGGAGTGAGAAAGCTATCGTTCCATCTTCAGTAGGATTATCAAAGGTTGCTGTGCACGTCCCATCCCCGTTATCAATATGCCCATCGCCGCATTCACAAGGCTCTGCATCCTGTGCTTCTGTGTGTGTGCTTGCTGTGAAATGGAACCAGATTTGACCGGTCGCAGCAGCATCAAGACTCGCTGTTGAGGGAATATTCAGACTTATCTGCACCCAGACCCAGTCGCGGGTGCCATTCTGTGCGTAGATAGCTGTTGTATGGTTGTATCGCACATGTGCGGTGCCGTCCCATGGTGTCTGGATACCGTAGGTGCCGGTACCATTCATGCAGTCAAGGTCTCCATCACCAGCAGCTAGCACCCATGCAACACTACTAGCGGTATGCTGAGTCACCCCAGCGCTAATCACCTGCTCAGCGTTCGCAGCAGTTTCCAGTGCAGCCTCTGTCGTCCGATTCGTATGCAACCACACATCAATGTAGGTGGATGCATCACCGGAGACGTTCACATGCGTGATGTTCACCAGGAATTGCTCCTCGTTGACGATAGCAAACGCAGCGGTGTAGTTTTTCATCGTGTTTGGTAACCAATCACCCATGTTGATCTGCAGGTATTGGGATCCACTGGCGTTATTAGAAACCCGTAAGACTCTGATGTTATCATCAGAGTTATTATCTGATCCAACGAAACGGATGTCAGCGTTGCTGGGATGCACGATGCCGTAGGTGTACCCCGCCTTGGTGGTGGCGTACTGGGTAGCAAGGACTGTACTCAGAATGGTACAGAGTATGCCCACTACGAGGAGTCGTTTCTGTATTCCTTTCATCCCTCTTTCGCATCCCATCCGACTATAGTTTTTTTGACATGTGATATCTGAGGAGTCCTTAAATAATATTTTCAATAAAAAACTGAACTGTGACTGCGATATTCTCCTAACCATTTTTTTTTCGTAGATTTTGTACATTGCCTCTCCTTCAGCAGAAAACTATAAAAGCCATGGAAAATATTCTTTTCTTCGTAGGAACGGAAGGAGTAGGAGAGGATGAAACTCGAAGTCGTCGAGCAGTGGGATACCACGTTGTTTTACTTAGCGACCTTGTCTGTGGTGTTTTTCGCAGGCTGGATTGTACGCAGTATTGTAGGATAGCAAGAGACGTGTCATCCCCATTACAGAAAATAGTTCAGTAGTGAAAAATAGAGTTGGTAGTGTAGTTGTTATGGGGAAGGAAGGGGAGGTGATGAGAATGAAGGTTATACAAGCAAAAAGAGGTGCTTCTTCCCCATGAACTACTCAATGGGGTACCAGGGAACGACACCTCCTATATAAATTTTATTGTAGAATAAATATATTTTTATAGACTGAAGGGATTCACTCTCGTAGCATCTATCATATCTGGGAGGTTATCGATAATGCGAAAGAGAAGAGAACTCGTACTATTTTTAAGAAATCAAGAGGCAGTCTCAGAGGAGTTCACCTCGCTGCCTGGCCTTGCGGTTGTCATGATAGGGTTTGCCCTCTTCATCGTACTCATCGCGCACACCTACACCGCGTACGAAGCACGGTCCGCCAGCATCAGCAGCTATCACACCGCGGATGTCATCGCAACAAAACTCATGAACCCTGAGTGCGCCTTCATCGACAAGGGTGGCTGTATCGACCTTGTCAGACTCCACTCACCATTTATCCAGGAATCTCTCAATGAAACACGTAAAAGCTACCAACGCAACGGCGTCGATTTCATGCTTCGCCTACGATGGGCAAACAGCTCCCTTGACGTCCCTGCGCTGCCTGAGACAACCGGCAATCGCATCGCTGTTTCCCGTGACGTCAGCATCAAACTCAACGACCTGGAAACCGTCGCAGGCAAGCTCACTATCATCACCTGGAGCGTGCAAGAAGCATGAGACGAACACTTGCCCGCAACACCCAGGGCCTCTCTGTGATGTACGATGCGATTCTCTTTGTTGTGCTTGTCTCCCTCTGCGGCGTCATCCTGCTACCAGCGCTGCACAGCGACATCGCGGTACAGACCTCCGTGGACGTACATCGTGAGGAGCGTGTTGACGACACCCTACTCATGCTGATGACCGCACGTGCAGACGAACACTCCTACACCTTCGCTGGACCCCAACTCAGTAGCATCCTTGACAGCCTCATGGACCTCCCCTTAATGAACGGTACCATCCAGGCACTACTAGGAAGACAGCAGCTGCACAAAACCTACGCGGACCTTCTTGCAGAGAACATGGTATCGCAACTCACTCTGTTGGGCTGCCGTGTGAACATCTTCACCGTGGAGTACGACTGCCACCTCAAACACGTGATCAGCACAGTCCTCACCAACCAGCTCGGTGAGCAGTACGCCTGGAACCTCTCCGTACACTGGCATCCTATTATTGGCGTACCGTTCGGCGGAACACTGAGCATCGGTGAGCCCTGCCCACCGAGCATCGACACCTACGTCTCCCATGCGTACATCACCCTGCCACAGAACAGCCTCTCCCGGTGGCTCAGCCACGGCGAACGCTACGTCAGGCACACAATTCAGTCAGACCCCCTGCTACAAAACCTTTCTTTATTACTCCAGAATCTCAGCACGCTGAACCAGTCCATCATCCGGGAGAACCTCTCACGACTCTGCACCGAACTGATTGACAGCCTCTTTTTCGATGGCTTCAGCATCACCAACGACAACACGACGTACAGCTGTCTTGGGGTGGTGAACGCCACCATCGACTACGTGTTCAGCCACCTGCACGATTCCTTCCAGCAGCTCTTTGATGCATCCCTCGAATCACTTAATGGTTTTTTCACCAAGCTAGAGAGTCTGCACATTCATCTCACCGAGGCCTTTGACAATCTGTTTATCAGTGTACTCACTCCTTTGTTGAATGATACACTGCCTGGTGGGTTCATCCCCTATGATCCTGGTGGAGACGGCCTGAACCTCTCTGATGTTCTTGCCTCCATGAAGGCAGCGGTGACACGCTGGGCAAAAACGTATGCTCATGGATTCCTGCAGGGCTACATCACTCTGTGTGTCGATGCTCTCCTTGCTGCCATCGGCACGATGATTGACACCACACAGGAAATCAGCGCATCTCTGCTTACGTTTCTGTCTCAACGTCTGAATGTACTGCGTGCTGAGCTGCAGTTGACGGTCTGGGGGAGACGACCATGAGACACCTGTGGTCCAATGAGCAGGCGCGGATACCGTTCACAGTCATCGGCGTCTTTCTGCTCATCAGCAGCAGCATCACCACCGTGTACATCTCCACCCTTGAGTACCAGAACGCAGAGGAACTCGCCCTTGGTCTAGGTGGTAGAGAGCTTCAGTCCGCGCTATGGTACGCCGAGGCAGACCTAGCCAGGTGCCTCAACTACGCGGCATGCACCGCGTTTGAGGACGTTGGATCCAACCCTGTGGTAGAGGTTTCATCAAGCCTCTTCAGCATCGATGCAGATGGAGACCATATTGTCACCACTCGCGATGTGAACCTGAACATCGCACGATTCATCACCGCACACCTCTTCACTACCATGATTATGGAGAACTACTACAACGAGCGGTACACCCAAGGAAGGTACAGCATCAACGTCACCAGCCTCCCGGTCACCTGGCAGAACATCACCCTGCAGAAAATCATCGGGATGACCATGAACCGGGCGTTCAACCACCCGTTTCTGCCCGCGGGACGCAGCAGCTCGTCGTACCCGGTGTACCCTGTCTTGAGTGTCCCACTCACGCTGCAAGTAAACGATCTTTCCACTCACCAAGAGGTACTGCATAAAACTGTGGTGATTTCCACGGTGATTACCACCAGGTTCCTGCTGCTGGAGAACCTCACCGATGAGTTCGACGCCCGTCTGGATGGCAGCTTTGGGTCTCTGGGCATCAGTGCGTTGGTCGGTACTCTGGGTCTCACCTGGCTACGGGGGTACGCCCAGTTCGCTTACAACAAACCCGTGAACATCATCAGTACGGACTGGCTGGCGTTGCTCACCAACGGAGCCATCCTTGCAGAAGAAGGATTCGTGTTCAACAGCGTCGATGCACTCGGCGTCGTCTACGTCGGATATGAGACAGCCAAGACCATTGCAAAAGAATTCGGCGCGTCTCTCAATGAACCCCAGGAGCTCGACTACCAGACCTTGCATCCTCTAAGTAGTACAGAAGAACTCCAGAGCCGGTACACAGATGATGCACAGCGGCTCGCCAACGAAAGTGTCGATGTCGACACCAGTTTTTCCCTGCAGGTGAACATCAGCACGATCTGCGAGGAGGAATGCCGACGCCTGATCGCGGATACAGACAATACGGGTACGCTCTCCGAGCGTATCTCAGCGGTGTACTCTGCCACTGCAGAAGTCCTCACTGACCGAACATTGGTCTCAGATAACTGGGCAGCAGTCCAAACCCAGTATCAGCAGCAGAAAGACGCATCGATAGCAACCGAAAGGATCCTCACAGAGGATGATGCCTGGGCTCACGCCCACCTTGTCTTCCCACCGGGGGAGGGATGGAGCATCACTGCTGTCGAATGGCACAGCGGTGTGATCAACGGTGCCTCCAGCACCAGTGACCCCCAGTACATGAAATCACGCTTCTTGACTGACACGATTCCCTTTAACAACACCCAACTGTCCCAAGTAGTTCTAGGTGGAGAGCAGTGGGACTGTGAGCGTGACACGAACATCAGCTGCACCTGGCTGGTGCGGACAACATGGCGCATCACCGCGCAACGATGGAACACACAGACGAACACGACTGAGGTGCAGACCACGTCTGTCTCTTTTGAGTCTTTTCCCTACAACCACCATGCGGTTCACAGGATTATCGATACCGTGCTGTTTGAGTTCATCAGCCGGATGTACACCCACGCTGCTGGTACTCACGACGACCTCCTCAACGCCTTCAGCTATACTGTGTTTGAAGGAAAAGATGACCCGAACCTCGCCACAGTGTACAACCCTGAATTCACTGGTGGACAGCAACCAACCTTGACGTACTACCAGTCAACCCTTGGTTTTGATGACGACTTCCGCACAACACTTCTATTGACCTACGATACAGACTACGGACCACCACTATACTCAGATGCACACCAGATACCAGCAGCTGATGATCATGCATCACGACTCTACCCCCTCTGGATTCACAACACGACGTTTCACGCCCTTGAGTCCTGGCGCAAGTCCATCAGCGCGTCATTAGCCACCAACACCACTGTTGATCCAACGACGATGCCTGATGAGCTGCTCAGACAGGTAGTCAATGAAACACTCACCCTCTTCACCACGAAGAGAACGAGCTGGGACCAGGAGCTTTCCACCCAGTACGCCACAGGATCCTTGTACCACTCAGCAGCCGCAAAAGTGGTGTACACCACCATACAGACCTACCTGTCATCTGTAGAAGACAGGCTTGATGATATACAACTCAGCAGCCAGCATGTCGTCGAGGACAGCACCGATGAGGCGATGCAGGACAGTGGTGTACAACTAAGTAGCTACAGTGACATAAAACAGATGACCATGCAGGCGCACGGCCTACAGGTTGCTCTCCCCCTCGCAGCAACCATCACCCTCGAGCACCCCGGGGCAGATGTGGGTCACTGGACGGAGCCAGTGAGTTTCGCACTCCTGCAGAAGCCATCGTTTTTCTCCAACCACACCTTCCATGACTACCATGATGAGACAGGGGAACAGTACTATCTGAAGTACCGCAACATCAATATCTTCTCACCAGGTGCCGGCCTCACCAACTTCATCAGTCAGGGGTTTGACGCACTCAACAGACAGGTGCTCTCCGGCATCGACCAAGGGTTCGCGCGACTCCAGGAGATCTCCAACACCACGATTCGTCTGAAGCTTGCCGAAGCCCTGGACACCATCGCCGCTGAACTGACGAATGCTGTCTCCACTCGACTCGCTGATGCAATCAGGGATGCGCAAGGCTCCGGGTCGTACCTCACAGACATGGACCTCATCACACCAGACGAAGTCAAAGCGTTGGTGAATGACATTGTACAAACGTATACTAGCGATCCTCAAACCTTTATACACCAGCTGAACAGCAGCGCCCTGAGAGACGACATCATCGCTGTACTGCAGGCTGAGGTGCAGCAGCGGGTGGTGGCGATGTACGGGGAACTCCAAGAGATACTGCAGGCGGCAGGCGAGGCGGTGAAAAGTCAGGTGCTCTCAGTGTACGACACTGTTGTCTCCCAGGCTATTGAGCACTCACGCAGCCTGCTCAAAGAGGAGTACAACGAGCTTAGTGCGATGCTCGAGCAGCAGATCGGTGATGAAGTCTCCTCCCTGGTTGGCATGCTTATTCCCTCGGGATTACCATTGCTGCCGCCCTTTGGCTGGTGGTGCACCCTGAACGTCTGGTACATCGAGGTCGCTGGTCAGATACCGTTCTTCACCGTCGTCGATACCCAGGATGAGACACTCGCGCACCCCTTCTGGGGCCACACCGCACAAGCGTACAGCAGAACACGGGGTGCACGCTACGTGGATCTCAACAACGATGGTGATCTTTCAGCAGAAGAGCTCATCGGGAAGAACCATCCTGTTGATTTTTCGTACGCGACTGGTTCGTTCATCGTCGTCCCACCAGGCAAGACCGGTGTTGGTGATCGCTCAGGCGGCTGGG
Source organism: Thermoplasmatota archaeon (assembly GCA_016927555.1). Classification (GTDB taxonomy): domain Archaea; phylum Thermoplasmatota; class E2; order DHVEG-1; family DHVEG-1; genus SM1-50. Next base: position 6,698 of record JAFGML010000042.1, on the reverse strand, counting down.
ATGAGCTCGATGAAACAGGAGTACCATAGATGGTTTTAGCCAACGAGGTGATGACTCTGAAACGCTCACTACGCTTCATCGCATACCTCTTGCTCCTCACTAGTCTGCTGATGCTCTGCTCAAGTAATCAGGCGTATCAGGATGGTCGAACCTCAGTGTTTTTCTACGTCACGTGGATGCAGCAGGATGGCAGCTGGCACGACTGGGTCAATGTGACCAATACGACACTCAAGGACATCACCCTCGCTGTTGGTCAATCCCTGAAGTGCATGCTGGTAGGGACATCACGGGAGCCTGCACTTGTGTCTTTCCATCTGTATGAGCCCTGCCCCGAAGACTACTATAGTTTTGATGTTGTGGAGGGAAACGGACATGATGAGGTGTACGCGTATGACATTCGATCACCTGAGTTTGAGTGGAGTCAAGTGCCACCGGAGTATCGCTGTCGACAGAGGCTCATCAATGAGACATTCACCTACACCTGGGTGCTTGCGGCAAACAACCGCTGGACGAACGCCCGATCACCATTGAACTGCTACTACTTCATTTCGTATTCGGTGGAAGAATGCATTGATCGACAGCAGACACTGATGCTCCCGTACATCAGTGATGAGTTGTGGATAGGGCCATGCTACACGTCTGCGAATGAAACAGGAACAACGAAGTCAGTGGAGAGTCCTGCTGGAGGTCTACTAGGTGTTGTGCTCAGCATCCTGCTTGCTCTCATCGTGTATGAGAACGTCCGAAAGACAGGGCGGTCCTGAGGGATTCACTTTCGGTCATCCCCCCTGCATCCTTATATGAACCTATTCTTATGCTACACCGAGTGTTATGGGCAGAACAGGGGTCGCGCACCTGCCGCTGCATGGTGGCAAAGCGCCACGGTGGTTGTTCACACGGATGGTGAAGCTCTCCAGAGCCATCACCGACGTCATCGTGTACGAGTACGGGACTGATGAGTTCCTCCGTCGGTTGTCTGACCCGTTCTGGTTCCAAGCACTCTCCTGTGTCTTAGGATATGATTGGCATTCCAGTGGGACGACCACGGTGACGTGTGGTGCTCTGAAAGAAGCGTTGAAAACACTGGAGTGCGGTATCACGGTGTTTGGGGGTAAAGGGAATGCATCACGGCACACCCTAGTGGAAATTGAGAAATGTGCAGATCAGTACAACCTCTCCTCATCAGTGGTGGACCGGTTCCAGTACTGCAGCCGCATGGCAGCAAAGGTGGATAACACCGCAATACAGGATGGGCACACCCTCTACCATCACGTCTTCATCGTGTCAGAGAACAAGAAATGGGCGGTGATCCAGCAGGGGATGAACCATGAGACTAGCTACGCGCGGCGGTACCACTGGTTGTCTGAGGATGTGGACGGCTTCGTCTGCGAGCCGCACAATGCCATCGTCGGGGATGACCATCTAGACCGTGTGCTTGACATGACTGCGAAGCACAGCAGAATGACCCAGAAGGTGTCCGTGGATTTAGTCAATGATCACCCGTCTCACGTGCAGCATGACTGGGCAAATCTGACACGATCTGCCCATCAGCAGACACTTGATTCATGGGTGCATCCTTCTCACACAAAACAACAGCTCTCCTCTCTTGACATGCCACGGCACATAAACTGGCAGCGGATGAAGGAGATGTACGATGTCCATCCGACAAACTATGAAGAGTTGTTGTCACTCCGAGGTGTTGGTCCAAGTACGATTCGTGCCCTGGCCTTGATTTCTGAGTTGCTGTATGGTACGGCACCATCGTGGAAAGACCCGGTTCGTTTCTCCTTCACTGTAGGCGGAAAAGACGGCGTACCCTACGCTGTCGACCGCAGGGCGATGGATGAATCCACCCAGATGATACAGCACAGCCTGAGGCAAGCAAAAATCGGGGAAAAAGAACGACTGCAGGTGTTGCGTCGACTCAAAGACTTCCTCCCCGGAACGGTCTCCTAAATATTTTTATACAGGCACCTGGTATGAATCTCTATTGGGGTTGTTCTCTCCATGAAGAATTCACGTATTTCCAGAAATAAGATGATCTGTGTTCTCCTGATGTCGTTCCTTGTTTTTCTTCCAAGCACTGGTGGGACGCTCACGTCGATTTCGAAAGCACCATCGACTGATTCTGCTGTCGTATCAAAGGTTGTACGACACGTTGAGATTCCAGCGGAGTCAGATTACTACGTGAGATTTAATGCGACTACCAAGACACTGCAAGCCGAAGAGCTAGACCCGTTGACTCAAGGGTTGTCAGCATCAGTGGTCGCTGCTATAGCAAAATCACCGGTCTGGATCCAACGAGCACTGACCCGACAGGTGCAGAGCCTGGATGACCCGGAACCCTACGCCACGAGTCTGCTGCAAGCAAGCACACAGTACGCTGATGAACTCGCGTTCTCTATTGCTTCGTGCCCTGGGGGGCGGGTTCCTCCTGCAGCGTTACTGACAGAAAACGTTGTGTCACTCTACGAGTATGACCGCTGGATTCAGTACGCTGAGATCCTTGACTATGATGATGGTGCGGGCCACTACTACTCGACGATACGCTACCGCGTCCTTGTGAATGGGACGGAGCATGTCTTTGAGGTTCCACCTGAGGTCTACTATTGGTATCTCGTTCACCCGAAGATGGCGACAGAGGAGACGGATGCGAGTTATGGGCCGTTATGGCGGGCGTACCTCTTTGAGCACAACGATGTGGGGTACCCGCTGCTGAAGGAGAAACTCTCATCCATTCAGTACCTCTGGGATAGCATGGCGTACGCACAGCCAGCGAATCGACTCTGGGAGACGTGCATCCAGCAGCATCCCACCGCTATCGAGGCGGTCAGCTACTGGGTGGGGAAGACCGTGCCGTACCCGGCAGTAGGTGACCGGCCTGGTCAACCTTGCATCATCGCTCATGAACACAACGGCTGGTGCGGTGAGCTGCGGCAGCTGGCGATTGCTGCGCAGCGGGCTGCCCTCATCCCGACGATCGCGGCCTCCAATGTCGGTGAGGATCATGTGTGGCGGGAGTTTTTTGAGCGTGGCTGGCATCAGAATGACAACTGGTGGAGTGACTCAGGTGGTGCCGTTGATTTGCCTGAGGTGTACGCGTACGGCTGGGGGAAGAATATTTCTGCGATTTACCAGACACGTGGTGATGACACCATTGTAGAGGATACTGCGCTCTACATCCATGCTGAGGATTGCATCACCGTGTCGTTTACCGTGAAGGATAGTTTTTTACAGCCGGTGGACGGTGCTCGGGTGGTGGTGCTCGTGAAGGGTCTGAAGGATATCACCTGGTACAAGAACTACGTCTGGGACATCATCATCCAGCGGCTCTGGGATAAGCTCCCTGAGGTCGTAAAAGGTAAGATTCTTACATCACTGTTTGAGCGGGCTCAGCAGCGGTTCGAGCAGATCCCTGATGTCATCGATGGGGTGACGGTCACCACGTGGAACTACACTGACCTGCAGGGACGTTGTACATTTACCTTAGGTAAGTATAAAGAATACGTGTTCATCATTCAAGAGGGAAACCTGCGGAAACCCTGGCAGCTGGCACGGCATAACATTCTCCGCACGTTGTCGACGCATGCTGCGAGAGACTATCGCATCATCCTGCGTGATGTGTCCAATTGGCCGCAGCGGATGACCCAGCAGGAGCTGCCTTCTGGTGACTGTGAGGTTAACCTCTCGTTTTCAACGACGGCGTATCAACCGGTACAGCATTACATTTCTGGTGGCATCGGGTCTCATGAGGTGTCTGGTCAGGTTGACTGTTTCTTTATTGATGCTTTGAATTTTGAGAGATACCAGCAAGGGAAAAAGTTCACGTGCATGAACTACTTTGAAGCGGAGCAGGCAGCGGTGACTGTGTCAACCCAGCCACAGGACTGGTACCTGGTCGTGCGGAACCCTGGTCGGTCGACAAATGTGTTGCTGAATCTGTCCATGCAGGTGAGTCTGCCGACTGCTGACGATCATGTGCAGATGGTGACACCAGCGTCTTCTGTGTTCTCTGTTCCAACGATCACACTTGGTGACGTGGTCATGATTTCTGGGGTGGCAACAGGCGTGGTGAACCTCACCATTAGTACGGTTGGCTCTGTGGTGGTTGTCCCTATCGATGGTGTGTGGTCGTACGCCTGGAATACCTCCGGTGTCGGTGTATGTGGTTTTTTTCAGGTCACCGCGCGCTGTGGTGAGGCGCAGGATACGATGATGGTCCACGTGCTTGATGGTCGTCCTCCGTCTGTCCTTGTTTCAGCGCCGACTCCTGGTGAGATTATCGAGGATGATGTGGTGGTTGTCTCTGGTAGTAGTAGCGACAATCAGGATGTCGCATATGTTGATGTACGTCTTGATGATGGCGACTGGCAGCGGGCGACTGGAACATCAGCGTGGATGCTGACTATGGATCTTGCCAGTGTGCCTCTGGGTGATCATATGGTGACTGCGAAAGCAGTAGACACCGATGGATTATGTGCAGAACAGCAGGTGTGCTTTGTGCTCAACGAGAGTGGTCATCTCTGGGGTCCTGCGTTTCAAGAGGTGTACCATGAGCCGGTTACTCCGGTCAATACGAGCAATGTGGTTGTCTATGCGAACGTGACGTCGACCAGTCCCTTTGCCATCCAAACGGTGATACTGTACTGTGACAACGGAACTGACGTCGTCTCCTGTGAGATGTACCGGTACGGTGATTTTCCGGTGCAGGGTCGTCATGAGGAAGACCCGTTGTTCAACCAGTCGAATGGCCCTGTGTTTGGAAAAGAACTCGGGCAGTTCACGACCGGTGAAACCGTGTCGTACTGGATCGTCGCAGTGGATTCAGCCTCGAATCGGCAGCAGTCTCCTGTGCAGTCGTTTACCATTACGTAGGCGCAGGGGTGGAGAGACTTTTTTTGAATTTGGACCTTGAAAACTTTTAAAAAAGGATGGCGCATCCCTCATACAACAGTGCTCTTGGGGTAGGAAGCTATGAGTCCAACCGATAAACCACGCAAGCGAGTAGGCAACCCACCATCACAGACAAAGGCGTCATCCAGGAAGTGGATGTACGTTGGTCTTCTCATCGTTGTTGTGGTGTTTGCAGTAGTCGCGTTTGTGCTGCTGCAGATGCCAAGTCCGTCGCCGACAAACGAAACATCTGAAAATCCGATTGCGGTGTTTGATACCAGCATGGGAACGTTTCAAGTGGAAGTATTTGTAGACAAAGCACCGGTTACTGCTCAAAATTTTATTGACCATGCCAACAGTGGATACTACAATGGTGTTATTTTCCACCGGGTCATGCCCAATTTCATGATTCAAGGCGGGGATCCGAAGGGGGATGGAACAGGCGGCCATGCAGCAATGTACCATGAAGGATACGGTGACCCAGATGTTCCGGATTCGTGGGTCATCCCCGATGAGTTTGATGACACCTTAAGTAATGTGCGTGGGACTATCTCTATGGCAAATAGTGGACCAAACACCGGGGGAAGTCAATTTTTCATCAATGTGGTCGACAATACCTATCTTGATTTCAATAAAGAACCTCTGACCAGCAAGCATGCCGTGTTTGGGCGGGTCATCAACGGGATGGAGGTCGTCGATGCGATATCTGAGGTTAATACCGGCTCAGATACAAAACCAGAAGTTGATGTGGTGATTACTAGTATCCTCATTGAGAATCAATAAAGGGAGTAGGACGTATGGCGAATCGAAAAGCAGTCTTTGAGACAACGAAAGGCAAGTTTACCTTGGAACTCTTTGAAGATAAGGCACCGGTGACCACTGGGAATTTCATAAAACTAGTGAACGAAGGGTTCTACAACGGCTTGATCTTCCACCGGGTTATTGCACAATTCATGGTACAGGGTGGTTGTCCTCAGGGTACGGGGACAGGTGGCCCTGGGTACACGATTAAAGATGAATTCCATAAGGATCTCAGCAATGTACGAGGTACGATTGCGATGGCGAACCGTGGGCCGAACACGGGTGGCAGCCAGTGGTTCATCAATTTGGTGGATAACTGCTACTTGGATTTTGACAAGAAACCATATAGTAGCGCGCATCCTGTGTTTGGCAAGGTGGTTGCAGGCATGGATGTGGTCGATGAGATCTCCAAGGTGAAGGTTGATAGCAACGATAAGCCACTGCAGGATGTGGTGATTCAGAAGATTACGATTTCGTAGACGGTGTGTGAGTACTATGACTGTCCTTTCTGATGCTGATATTGAGCAGGCGATGCAGAACAACCAACTTGGCATCGACCCTTTTATTCACAAACATCTGACACCCAATGGGTATGATTTGTCGATTGATGAAATCTTCATTCGCAAGACAGATCAGCATATCAAGGACGGTGTCGCGGTGGTTCCACCGCTCACCTGGTTTGCGGTCAGTACGAAAGAGTGTGTGACCATGGGGCCGCAGATCACCTCGCAGCTGTGGATTCGTTCGAGCTACGCGCGCAAAGGGATTCTAGCAAGCTTCGGGAAGGTCGACGCAGGGTTCAGTGGCACCTTGACCTTTGGATGTTTCAACGCCAGTGACACCGCTGTTGAAATCCCCATTGGTGATCGCTTCTGTCAGATTGTGTTCGAGAACCTTGAGCACGTCCCAAAGGCTTTGTACCACGAGCGGTCAGGTACGTACCAGCATCAGCGTGGTGTGACATTACAACGTTAATTTTTTTTTTTTTTTTTTTTTTTTTTTTT
>JAFGML010000041.1 GCA_016927555.1 Thermoplasmatota archaeon | reverse complement strand
TTTTGATGACGCAGACGATGGCGTGCTACACTCCATGCTGTTCCACTCTGACACCGAGCTAGCGTTCGGCTGCGTCTACAACACCTGTTACGGCTGGGGGAACCTGTACTGCACCAACTCCAGCAGTGCATTCCAGCAGAAAGAATTCTGGAGCTACCTCTTTGACACGGAGAATAAATCCGGGGATCTGAGCAACTGGCAGCTGGGTAAGGCGCAGGCCTACTCCAAGGACCGCATGGCGCCCACCATCAACTGGGATTACTCGTATGGCACCTGGCGGGCGATCATCCAAGGCTGCCTGTTGTTCGCTGATCCAGCGCAGACCATTCGCACACCACATCCCAGTCTACCACCAGCACAGCCATCAAAACCCGCGGGCATCTCCAATGGGATTTGGCACCAGGAGTATTTCTTCAGCAGCAGCACCACAGAACCCGATGGCGATCAGATGTTCTACTCCTTCAACTGGGGCGATGGCACCAGCAGCGGCTGGCTTGGGCCGTACACCTCAGGGCAGATGGTCACAGCATCCCACATCTGGGAGGAGCTTGGGGTCTTTGACGTGAAGGTCAAAGCACGGGACACCTGGGGCGCGGGCAGCCTGTGGTCTGAGCCACTCGTCGTCACTATCACAGATAACAACGCACCAACAACTCCAACCATCACTGGGCCTGCTGAGGGAGAACCCGGGAACCAGTACTTGTACAACATCCAGTCCAGCGATGCGGATAACCATGACATCTCCTACTTCATTGACTGGGGAGACGACACGACCAGCGGCTGGCTAGGCCCCTACGTCTCAGGCACCATGATCCACGTCACCCACTCCTGGGATGAACAAGGTACGTACACGGTGAAGGTCAAAGCCAAAGATGCCTTTGACCTTGAGAGCGCCTGGGGTGAACTGGAGGTCAGCATGCCGTTGGGAGTACACCTTGGTCAATCCAACCAGCTGCTGCCCATACTACTGTTCACTCGATCGTAAAACCAACTAGACACCGACGATAGGAAGGATACCTCATCCTTCTCACCCTCTTTTTTTTTTAAAAAAAAAGTACGATATCGTTTGCCAACGCTGCTGTTCGTTGCATCTCGCTAATTAATCGATTGGGTTCTTTGGCACATTGAAGCGTGTGTTCTGATGCTGACATTCCCGACACACACCATGATGGTGATCGTAGCACCGTTCACAGACCAGTCGCCCGCAGAGATGACACGTGTACATCGCACCAGGTCGTCCACACATCATACACAGTCCAACCACATCCGCCATTCTCCTTCACTTCCCTAACGCAATGAGCTGTTTCCGAAGGTCCTCAAGTGGCATCTCCGTGATCACCAGCGGCATGTTCTCCCGCTCTGCGAGCTGCACGGCCAGGGGATCAACACCACCTGGTTGATGGTACACCACCAGGGATGGTTTCACCGGATGAATCCGGATTGCAATCATCGGAGATCGTCCAAACTGTATTTTCGTGAAAATCAATGCCCGTTCTGTGCTCCAGCCGTACAGGTTCGGGTAGTTCGATGAGGTGATTGTCTTAATCGTTTCTATGCCATCGATGAGGGTGAACCCCTTGATGGAGCGATTGAGGCTGACACGCGATGAAGTCACCACGTTCCCCTGTATCTCTCGAATGAGTGTTTCCATGGGAATCGCAAAAGGGTACTCCATGATCTCGATGATGCCGTCTTGTGTCTTTGCCATGATCTGATACTGCTGGATGGTGCTGCTGCCATGCTTCTTCTCATCGATCTCCAAGAATGCTTCGACGATTTTTTTGACAGAGTGGATCCCTGGTGATTTCCGTCGCCCTGACTCGTAATCACTAATCACACTTTGTGCAACGTGGAGATGCTGAGCAAGTTCTGCTTGAGCAATAGAAAATGTCGTCCGCCATTTCCGCAGGGTTTCCCCCGGTTTTGAACTCAGGGTGATTTCCCCTGCGATTTTCTCAGCAAGCATTTCTCGTACGCCCATAGAACCAAAAACCTTCCCTAACTGTCGATAGATATATCGACAATCTATTAAAACATTTCTCTCTTAATTGAAAAAAATACCGGAAACCTTATGGTTCCCAGCCATACTTAAACACCCATTCTGTAAACTGCTGACCGGAATGAACGTCGACATTACCACAGTTAATCTCATTTTTCCCATCGTTGTCACAGTCACCAATGCAGACTACGGCCATCCACCCAAAGGTCGGCAGCACCGCTTCTTCTACGTACGTCGTACCATTCCACTGCAGCACGTAGGTGGCTCCTGCTCCGACGCAGACTTCGTTGAGGCCATCATCATCGGTGTCACCCACATCGATACCCTCGATGACAGGGTCACCACCCGGCCAGTAGTGATCGTACTGAGTCTCGTAACTATCTCCATCCCATTTAAACACTGAGGCACGAGGCGCATAGAAACTCAACAGGATTTCCGCTTTCCCATCGTTGTCACAATCTTTACAGACGCACCCGAAGGGCTCTGTATCACTGTAGGAATACTGCTTTACTAGCGTTGGTACAAACTCCTGGTTTTCTGCATCCCAGTTCAACACGACAACCTTGTAACCATACGCACATACAATCTCATTGAGACCATCATCATCTACATCACCAAGACCAGCCATGTACACATAATCGTCGCTATATGAATCATTCCATTCAGCGATTCTCTTCAACCAAAGTCCATTCCAACGGAACACGGTAATCTGACCAACGGGACTGAACGATCCCCACAAGGGACCACCACTGAGAATCACCTCGTTGTTGCCATCGTTGTCACAGTCTCCAATCAGGCAATCAGCACTCCCACCACTATTAAAGAAGATGTAGGGGTTCAACCCAATGAGACGGTAGTTCAACAGGAAGTAACGGTACACACTCGTGTACCATGTGGCAACCACCTCGTTTCTCCCATCATTGGTCACGTCCCCAATAGCCATGCCACCTGCGTCACATCGAGTGAAGGGGTACAAGGGAGGGTGAATCGCACGTACCTGTTCATAGGTTTGCTTGGCATCATCCCATTCCATGACCCGAATCGTGCAATCTCTTCCACTGATGAGGAGTTCGTTCAACCCATCGTTATCCGCATCGCCAATCGGCTGCGGTCCTTGGTACCGAGCATCGGTCCTTGGATCATCACCGTACTCTATCATCCACTGCAGACCATACCCGTCCTCTGTCTGCACCGAGGAATAGTGTTGTGGGCCTTGCATGATGAATACTGCACTAGCAAGACTCATACTACTTAGCAACAGAATAAGAACTAGACTTAAACTTGGTATAATTTTCTTCATAGTATCCCTAATGTATTCAAATGCCTATGACCATATAAAGATATCGATTTTCTAGGAGTAACTCAAGGGTTCCCTATAAAGATAAAACTTTAAACCAGCTCCTTATACCAGGACCAGTTGCGACCTATGACTCAGACGACCATGCAAAAGGAATACAACCTTGATTACTTCCATGCGAATGGGTATCTACGAAAAAAATGCAAAGCATGCGGTGATTACTTCTGGACATTAGATACGTCAGCAGAATTCTGTGGGGATCAACCCTGTGTCAAATTCTCGTTTATTGGAGACCCTTGTGCAAAAAAACCTATGACACTTCCTGAAGTCAGAGAGGCGTTCTTATCATTCTTTGAAACAAAAGACCATTCTCGACTTCACTACCCAGATACGGGACCACGCTGCCCTGTGGTCGCACGTTGGCGTTCTGACATCTACCTTACTATCGCCTCTATTGCTGATTTCCAACCACACGTCACCTCTGGTGCTGTCCCTCCTCCCGCAAACCCCTTAGTCATTTCTCAACCCTGCATCCGACTCAATGACCTGGAGGAAGTCGGCAGAAGTGGGAGGCATCTCACCACCTTTGAAATGATGGGACACCATGCCTTTAACAAAAACACCAATGAGATCTACTGGAAAGAAGACACCGTGAGTTACTGTGACGAGTTTTTCAGAACGAAAATCAAGATTCCTCGGGAGGCCATCAATTACAAAGAGCAACTGTGGATTGGTGGAGGAAACGCCGGACCCTGCCTCGAGGTGCTCGCTGGTGGTCTTGAGATTGCCACCCTCGTGTTCATGAACATGAAGCAAGATGAACAGGGCACAACAGTGCTGGAAGGCACACACTACTCACCGAACCCCTTAAACATTGTTGACACCGGGTACGGCTTAGAACGCATTGCTTGGTACACCACAGGCACACCAACCGTCTATGAAACCGCCCTCCCACACATGGTATCTTTCCTCCTCGACAGCCTCAAGGATACCTCAGATCTCAGCAGCATCTACGCCCTCGCAGATCACACGAAATGCCTCTCCTTCATGCTGGGTGATGGTATCGTACCATCGAATGTCAAAGCAGGATACCTTGCACGACTCATCATTCGACGCTCCCTCAGATTCCTTGAAAAACTTCGTCTGAACCTCACATTACAACAGCTTGTTGAACAACAACTCTCATACCTCAGCAACGAGTTTCCCACGCTCATCAAACGGAAGGATCAAATTAGCGAGATCCTGGGTATCGAGACCAAACGGTTCTCTGAGACCCTCTCCAAAGGCGAAGGCTTGATTAAACGAATCCTGAAGGAAAAACAAACCATTGATACCGATTCCCTCATCATGTTGTACGACACTCATGGCATGCCGCCAGACATCGTCCAAAACATCGCAAAGCAAGACAACATCACCGTCACCATCCCAAAAAATTTCGATAGCATCGTCGCCGAACTCCACTCCCATGAAAAACCACAAGACGACACCGAAGAAACACCCACTGATCTCCCAGCCACTCATGCCTTATACTACGATGACCACTATACGAAAGAATTCACCGCAACCGTGGTCTGGACGCAGACGACACCACGAGGAGCTGAGGTGGTCTTAGATGCCACGGCATTCTACCCTGAAGGAGGAGGTCAACCAGCAGATACAGGCGTAGTAACCTACCATGGGAAACCATACCAAGTTCTCCATGTAGAAAAACGAGGATCTGCCATCGTCCATCTCCTCGACCATCCGATCCCCATCGGAGAACAAGTGCAAGGAAAGATCGACTGGGACCACCGCTACACCCTCATGAAACATCACACTGGCACCCATGTGGTGAATGGTGCACTTCGCAAACTCTTTGGTGAACACATCTGGCAGAGCGGCTCTCAACTTGGACTAACTGAGGCTCGCTTTGATTTCTCACACTACAAACCCGTCGAAGACAACGAAATAGGACAGATTCAACGCTACGCAAATGACTTCGTCAAACAAGCAGTCCCTGTCGAAAAAAAAGTCATGAAGCGAAACGATGCTGAGAAAGCCTATGGCTTTCGCCTCTACCAAGGTGGTGTGCCACCGGGAAACAGCATTCGGGTACTCAACATCCCTGGCATCGATGTAGAAGCATGCGGAGGTACACATCTGAACAACATAGCAGAAATCGAGAAGATTCGCGTACTCAAAGTAGAACGCATCCAGGATGGTGTCAACCGCATTACGTTCGCCGCAGGTGCCATGGCAGATCGCTATCAACAAGAAGAAACAGAGCTCTACCATCGCATCGTCCAGCTGCTCACCCCAGTGTATACTATTCAGACACACACGAGCGTCTCTGCCCAACTCCGCGAGGTGGAGAACTTCTTTTCTGTCTCTGCTGCACAGCTGGAAAAAACAGTGCAGCGTTTCTTGCAAGAATCAGGGAAAAACAACACCACCACAGTTCAGACATTAACAGATGCGTGTCGTCATCTCTTTGATGAATGGAAGACAACACAGAAACAGAAGAAACTCGTTTCATCAGATGCCGTTGAACATCTCCGCCACACCGCTTCTCTTATCCCTGGTACTTCGATAAAAATCATCACTGGTACCAGCACATCAGATGCTATCGCTATCGCTGGTTCACTCATCAGCGAGCCAGACTACGTCGTCCACATCTACGATGGGAAAAAACTCGTCTCAGCAGCTTCTGACAATGTGGATATTGATCTCCGTCGCATCGCACCAGAGATTGGGACCATCCTTGGTGGGAGTGGTGGTGGCAAACCGAAAATGACTCAGTGTGGTGGCCCACGTCGTGAGAACATCAACAAAGCACTGGAGACTGCAAAGCAGCTCACGATTACATTATTAAAAAAATAGAGATAATAAACTTTTTAGAGTGGTTTCCACAGCTGAATCGCGACGACGATAACAGCAGTGACGATGCAGGCTGCGACGACAAACCAGGGTGGTATTTTAAAAGCGGTTTTCTCTTCTGCATCGAAGTATCGTATTAACCCCGCTCCGGAGTGAAAGCCTTCTCCTTTTTTCTCTTGAGCCATACAATCACGTTCACATAGCACATAATCTAGTACTATTTGAGGTTTACGATACCTCTCGTTTTCCAGGGTTACAAGGCATAAGCAAACATCTAAATATCGTGGTTCGATACGTACTTTTAAGGGTGTGTACGTTATGAAAGAAACTGATGCTCTGAAACGAAAAGCATTGAAATACAAGGAGAGCGGGCTGACTGATTATGAAATCGCTGAGGAACTGAACATCTCCAAAGAGACAGCGACCTGGCTTCTGACAAAAGGCAAAGAGAAGAAACCGGAAGGCGATCTGAAAGTCGGCTGGCGTTCCATTGGCGTCTCCCCATCTCGTATCGGTTCCATCTCCTATGCCCTTACTGATATCATCATGGAAGAAATCGAAAGACGGGACATTGAAGTTGATGTGATTGTTGGCATAGCGATCAACGGGATTCCCTATGCAACCTACGTCGCTGAGGAGCTCTGTCTTGATCTTGCTGTGTTCCGGCCACACCATGAGAAATCAGGTGCATTCTGCTCGAACTATGCGACAGTCGCTGGAAAAAACATCGTACTCGTGGATGATGTTGTCGGCTCAGGGGATACCCTGAAGAGCGCTATTAAAGCAGTCAAGGCAGAGAAAGGAAACCCTGTCCTCTGTGTCTGTCTGCTGAATAAACGATCGATGAATGATGTCGGTGGCGTACCACTCCGCGCGCTCATTCGCGCCCGTCCGCTCTAACGATTTTCTTCGGGAGCATTATTCATGCATTGGGCAGATGTTTTAGCAGATGAATTACTCAAGACACACACGCACCATGTCCTGGCGACAGGGATCACTCCTTCAGGCCCGATTCACATCGGCAACATGCGGGAGATCCTCACCACAGATGCGGTCTACCGCTGTCTCGTGCACAAAGGCGGGGATGCGACCTTCATCTACATCGCTGATGACTACGATCCACTACGCAAGGTGTACCCCCACCTCCCTCAATCGTACGCTCAATATGTAGGAAAGCCACTCTCTGAAATCCCCTGTCCCTGCGGCGATCATGCGAATTATGGGGAGCACTACTTGTCTTCATTTCTCTCATCGCTGCATACGATCGGGGTCAATCCCACGGTCTACCGGGCAAGTGAGCTGTATACTCAAGGAGACTTCTGTGAGTCAATTCAAATTGCGTTAGATAACACAACTAAAATCCGTCAGATTCTCGAACGACTCTCCGGCAGACAGCTAGCGAAAGACTGGCTTCCTTTTAATGTGAAATGTCAGACCTGTGGTCGCTTGTCTACTACCCATGCCACCCTCTACGAGTACCCTTCGGTTGAGTACACCTGTGAGTGTGGCCATGCTGGGGAGGTTGATATCCGGAAAGGCGGTCAGGGGAAGCTTCCCTGGCGGGTCGACTGGCCAGCACGCTGGAGAATGCTTGGGGTCACCTTTGAGCCCTGCGGCAAGGACCATGCAACCGTGGGAGGCACCCGTGAAACTGGCGAGCACATCGTCCAGGAGGTGTACCAGTATCCGCCACCGAAGGGGTTGGTCTATGAATTTATTTTATTGAAAGGACAAGGCGCAATGCACAGCTCAAAGGGCACCGCAGTGAGCGGTGAGGACATGCTGCAGATGACGCCACCAGAGGTCCTGCGGTTTCTCATCATGCGGAACCAACCAAACCGTCACATCGTGTTTGACTCAGGGTTAGGGTTACTGACGTTGGTTGATGAGTACGACAAGGAAGAAGA
>JAFGML010000040.1 GCA_016927555.1 Thermoplasmatota archaeon | reverse complement strand
GGTGGCTATGACTACTGCGTGTTCGGGGAGGCACCAGATGCACTCGATGGTCCACCACCTGACGCCTATGATGTCGCCAAGCCACCAGGGCCGATCCCACCATACATCAGAGTGTGGTTGAACGACAGTCATCCTACCCCGTACGACTACTTACTTAAAGACTACCGTCAGTACCCCGATACTGAGAAGGTCTGGAACCTCTCAGTCCAGTGGGTGCCGTCTAGTTCTTCAACAACTGTGGTGAACATCACCTGGAGTACACTACCGCTGAATGCAAGTGAGTACACCATCGTGAGGTTGCGTAACAGCAGCGGTGTGCTGGTGCCGGACATGAAGATCACGAGTTCGTATAGTGTTTCGTGTCCCCCGTGGGTGCCGCAGCAGTACCAGATCGTCTGTCTCGTGAACCATCCACCCAATCAGCCAAGCAATCCGAGTCCCGCGCACATGGCAACGAACGTCCCGGTGATCGCTGATCTCAGCTGGACCGGTGGTGACCCAGACCCAGGTGATACCGTCCTCTATGATGTGTACTTCGGGACGGCCACGCCACCACCAAAATATAGTAGCAACCAGTCCGCTACCACGGTCAACCTTGGGGTGCTTGCACATCTCACCACGTACTACTGGCGTGTGGTCGCCTGGGATAGCTTTGAGGAATCAACAGCTGGTCCGACCTGGAGGTTCACCACGGAGCAACAGCCGGATACCACGCCACCCGTGGTGTCGCTCACCAAGCCTCAGAAAGGGTTCCTGTACGTGAACATCAGGGACATCATCGTCTTTAAGTTCCCTCTCCTTATCGCTACATTCATCATTGGGCCTGTTGAGGTGATTGCCAGTGCTGCGGATGGGCAGTCCGGCATCGACCGCGTGGAGTTCTACGTCGATGACGTGCTGGTCGGCTCCGATAGTGTTGCTCCGTACAACTGGACGTGGACCGAGAAAGAAACCTTCTTCCACTACGATTTGAAGGTCAAAGCCGTGGATAATGCGGGGAACTACAAGACCACGGAGATGCGGGTCTGGAAGCTCTTTTAAGGCTCGTCGAAACCACCACGAGACTACCCCCGAGCAGCATTAGAAAAATATAAATATTAATATATTATAATAAGTCATTAAAATATAGCTTTTCGGGGGAAACACACACCATGAAACACACTCACAGAGAACAGAAGCACCACAGAACAGTACGCTGCCACAGCGTCTCTCTGCTGCTTGTAGGCGGACTTATTCTCCTTCTCGTAGGCGCCTCGTACAGCGGCGCACTGACTCAAAAAACCTTAGATGACGCCTGGGTGCAGAAGGCCCCGCGGGACGAGGTCTGGGACGTCGAACTCTTCGTCTCACAGCCCGGGGGCAAGACCGATTACGCGATCTTCGGGGGCGCACCAGATGCCACCGATGGACCACCAGCGGACATCTGGGACATGTTCAAACCACCAGCACCACCCCTGCCACCGTACCTGCGCGCCTGGTTCGATGACAACATACCAGCGCCCTACAACTACCTGATTGTTGATTATCGGCATCACCCTGACGTGTACAAGGTCTGGAACCTCTCCGTGCAATGGACCCCCAGTGACTACGTCACCCCCACACCCGTGACTATCACCTGGCAGACCAGTGAGGTGAACACCTGTGATTACACCACTGTGATGCTGTGCACCAAGCACGGTATGCCGCTGGCAAACATGCGCCTGGAGAATACCTACACCTTCACGTGTCCAGCGCTGACCCCACAGCAGTTCAAGATCATCGCCTCCATGGCGGCCCCTAGCAACCCCGTGGTGGATCTCACCGTGGTCCTGCAAGGACCGTACAACGGGGCAACGATGAAGACGCTGCTCAACAGCAACGGCCACCTCCCCTTACAGCAGCCGTACAGCAGCGCACCCTGGCTGTACACGGGCGCTGAGCAGGTCCCCAGCATTCCTTCTGCTGACGTCGTGGACTGGGTGCTCGTCGAGCTGCGAGACGCCACCACAGCAAGCCAAGCGACCACTGCAACACGGGTGGCCAGACAGGCAGCGTTCCTGCTGAAGAACGGAACAGTCGTCGGCCTGGACGGCATCAGTCACGTGTCGTTTACGGTCACACCTGTGCACCAGCTCTTTGTCGTCATCTGGCATCGGAACCACCTCGCCGTCCTCTCCAACTACCCGCTCACCCACTTGTACGGGGTGTCTGGGTATGACTTCTCGCTCAGCCATCGAGGGGTCTACGGTGGGACGAACGCTGAGAAGCAGATAGGCTCCCTCTGGGTGATGGCCGGTGGTGATGGCAACGCTGACGGCCAAGTCAACAACGCTGATAAGAATGACGTCTGGCGGCTGCAAGCAGGCACTTCGGGGTACCTCGCCGGTGATTTCACGCTGGATGGCCAGGTGAACAACCAGGATAAGAACGACGTCTGGGTGTCCAACGCAGGATGGAGTTCACAACTACCCTAACACCCTTAGCTGACACCAGAAAACGTATCAAAAGCCTCCCCGCAGCAGGCTTACTTTTCTTTTTTCAACACAAAGACGTCTTCCGTACTGTCTTGCTGCGCCTGCTTGATCACCCGGGGAAGCACGTTGAGCAGCACCCCCATGAACAACGCGATAGCACCAATGATCATGAGGATAGCAATGACGATGGCGTACGGGATGAGGAACACATGGTTTTGGTTGTAGTACTGCAGGGTGTAGATACCTAAGATCAGGCCGCTGAGGAACACGAGGAACCCAGGCACGCCGATGAACAGCAACGGCCGTCGCTGCGCCACCATCCAGATGATGTAGCTGAGCACAGACATCCCATGGGACGTCGGTGTCTTGGTGGAGGTGTCCAGGTCCTTGTACTTGCAGCTGACCTGCTCTGCGCCCACCTGCAGGCCGAGTCGGTTGGCTTTGATGAGCTGCTCGCTCTCAGCGCTAAACGACGCACTGTCCATGTGCGTGTACAACGTCTCGACTGCTCTCTTGTTGAACGCCCGGAATCCACATTGACTATCGGTGACGATACCACCGCCGCCGTAGCTGGTGGCGTAGTCCAGGACGCGCTTGCCTACTTTCCGGTACAGCGGCATCTCTGTGCTGGCGCCCACGCGGTACCCGATAGAGATATCATGGCCGTTGTCAACGACGTTGTGCAGCACGTTAGGGATCTCATCAGGGTTGTGCTGCCCGTCACCATCAATAGTGATGACGTAATCAAAATCATGTTCAAGGGCGTACTTAAAACCGGTTTTAATCGCAGCGGTTTTCCCCCGGTTCTGTCGGTGGATGAGCACGCTTGCCCCTGCGTTCTGTGCCATGGTTGACGTGTCGTCCTTGCTGCCGTCGTTGACCACGACGACTTCGTCGACGTAGCGTTTCGCTTTCTCTACGACAGCGCGAATGCTTGCTGCCTCGTTGTAGCAGGGGATGACTGCGAGAATGCGTTTGTGGTCTTGAGTGGTCACTTTCCTCTCCCCCAACAAGTGGTATGGGGAACTTGTGTTCGTACTGATGAAAGAGCAATTCACTGCTCATATATATTTTTTAGCGCTTATAGAAACTAGGGTTGTAGTATTTAAACTTTATGAATATTGGTGACAGATGTAGGAACAACGTATAATGTTTGATAGGAGAAAGAGACATACGACGTTTCATGAGCGAAACTCTGTCTTGGTTTCAGACCATGCAATGATCCGAATCACAACCAAAAATCGCTTTGAGAGAGTTATTTTCCCAGTATGTGCACAGTAAAACCAGCGTCTTCCCATGCTTTATGATTCAATATATTACGGGTATCAAAAAGATGTTTTGATCGCATATTTGTGATGTGTCGTGGATCAATGTCCTTAAACATAAGATGATCTGTCACCAACACTACACAATCAGCATCCTTTGTCACCTCAGACAATTGTGTGGATACGAGTGGTTTGTTCTTCATCAAGGGATCGTACAATCGAACCGTATACCCTTGTGCTTCCAGCAGGTCTTTAATGGTGTACGCCGGGCTTTCACGATCATCATCGACATTGCCCTTGTATGCGACACCAAGCAGAACAATCGTAGGTTGGTGTACATCATGAAATATCTCCTCGATTCTCCCGACAACAACAGAAGGCATACCATCGTTGATCAAGCGAGCCTGACGAATCAACGGAGTTTTTTCACTGACAAGGAACCATGGGTCAACAGCGATACAATGACCTCCAACACCAGGGCCAGGCTGGTGAAGATGGACACGGGGATGAAAATTCGCTAGACGAATCGCCTCCCATACATTCACGCCAGCTTGTGACAACCGTATGGCGAGCTCGTTGGCAAGCGCGATGTTCACATCCCGGTACGTGTTCTCTAGGAGTTTGACGGCTTCAGCAGTCGTACAATCAGTCAGATGAATCGGTGCGGTCACAAACCGCTCATACAACGCTTTGGTGCGCTTGGCTGATGTTTCATCGAGCCCACCGATAATCCGATGATTGGTTTGCATCTCTGCAATAGTATTCCCAGGAATCGCTTTTTCAGACACATAGGACAACGAGAACCGTTTACCTGTCTTCTCCAGCAATGATTGTACTGGGCCCGTAGTTGTCCCAGGAGCAACCGTTGATTCAAGGACAACAAGATCATCATCCTTCAACTCCCTGCAAACCGCGTTAACCGCGGAGAGAACAAAGGAGGTATCACAGCTCTTCTCTGTGGTGATTGGTGTGGGGAGCGTCAGGATGAATGCATCAGAGGACTGCAGTGTTTCAATAGGGACAAAGTGGGGTGTTGCTGCTGTAAATAACTCTTTCAACCCTGGTTCCTCAAACGGTAGTGTACCTTTCTTCAACCCCTTGATTTTCTTTTTATCAATATCATACCCATAGACCGTCATCTCTGACCGTGCGAGGAGCAGGGCAGTAGGCAGTCCCATGTAGCCAAGGCCGACAACCGTCACTGTTTCGATAGGATCACCTCAACGATTCTTTCTGCGGTATGGCCATCGCCAAAGGGATTCGTCCACTCTGTTTTTTGCTTGCTGTGATGCGCTACAGCTTGTTTGAATTTTTCAACACTCAGACCCACGAGCCGATTCGCCCCACTAGTGATCGTTTCAGGTCGCTCGGTGTTCTCCCGAATGGTGATACAAGGAACCTGTAGGATACACGCTTCTTCTTGGATCCCACCAGAATCAGTCACAATGAGATGGGCATGCTGTTCCAATGCCAAGAAATCAAGGTACCCCAACGGCTCAGTTAACGTGACACCCTTCATACGTAAGTGGAATTTCTCAAGGTTGGCTTTTGTCCGAGGGTGAATCGGGTACACCACAGGAAGACCAGTAATGGAAGGAATAGCCTGCAGCAGCTGGGTGAGTTGCTCAAGGGACGGTTTGCTGTCCACATTCAAGGAGCGGTGTGCTGTCACCAAGACAAACTGCTTTGAGTGTAAATTCAGTGTTGTGAGGATCTTGGATGTGTTCTGCGCAAGGTCTTTATGGTGATACACTGCATCAACGATGGTGTTTCCTACGACAAAGATGCGTTCTTTGGGGATTCCTTCACCCCAGAGGATGTTCTCTTGGACTGGTGTTGGTGCGAACAGGTAGTCTGAGAGCACGTCGCAGATGACTCGGTTCTTCTCTTCAGGCATGCGACGGTCGTAACTGCGTAACCCTGCCTCCACGTGCCCAGTAGGGATGTTCTGCTTTGCTGCTGCCAGGATCCCAGAGAGCACTGTGTTGGTATCTCCTTGGGCAAGGACCACATCGGGGTGTTCCTGTAACAAGATCTTCTCAATCTGAACCAGCATCCGTCCTGTTTGGTTCCCATGGTCCGCTGACCCGATCCCCAAGTTGTACTGAGGGGCGGGGAGCTGGAGTTCCTGGAAGAACACAGCGTCCATGTTCGCGGAGTAGTGCTGATTGGAATGGATGATGAAGTACCCAATCTTTCGGTGTTCCAGCACTCGAATTACTGGAGCCATCTTGATGATTTCTGGACGAGTACCTAGGACAATCCCAATTTTCATGTCACGTATTTCTCCTTATTATGTGTCCCTTATAAAAAAATCATGGTATTTATTCCTCAGGGGTTTTATATAAAATCCTAGATTAAATCTATTTCTGTATAACATAATGATTACATATGGCAATTCCTATGTATATATAAAGTGTGCCCATAATCTGAACTTGGTTAGAAAACCACATTATTACAGAGTTGAAAATAACATCAACATGATTTATTTGTCGGTTGTGCCATAAATTTAAAAAAGAAGGTGATTTTTATGGGAATTCAAGGTGCTTTTTTTTGCTTCACATTCCTTTCAGCATATAAGTAAACAACGAGATAAACAACGACCGCTGCTATGAATGCGACTAAGGTCATTCGGTAATCATCCGATCGTAGTAAATTAAGTTGCCATTGCTGCCAACTTAATGGAAATAGTAGGATCATTCCGCCGCCAGATACTTTAAGAAGTAAAAGATCGAGTACAAAATGAGTTGCGATACCAATACTCAATAATATGAAAATTAATTTTGCTTTTTCAAAAAAAAGAGCAAGCAAACCTGCTATGAGCACTGCACCAATCGGTGTATGGATAGGATAGAAGAAATAATCAAGGTTTACCCCAAAGAATTTTGTGACGAGAGCAATTTTAAAAATGTCTGGAATTAATGCGCCGATTACCACAAATTCAACCTGTGTCCTCGTTGTCTTTCCAGTGATCCAGCCTATGAGCGAATGAGTAAACAAATCAGGCATCTTTCTTCCTCCGTCGCTCAAAGTAAAATCTGGTCGTATTAAATGTCCAATTCCTCAAAAAAAGGTACAGAACAAAAGGAATAGCGGGAAGGGATCGTAGGTAGATAAGTGTGTCTTTCCAGGGGACCTTAACCCCGAGGTATGTCGCTGTGACATGATAGTGTCCATCGATAATACCAATAACATCAATAAGATCTCTCTTACGAAGAGTAGTATTAGGAAAATTTTTTACACTGACAGTGAGACGAGGATAGGTATAGGGTTCTTCTTGGACAATTATGCAAATGGTTTGTGTTGTATTGTTTAGAGTAAGGATTTGTGCATGAAATGAGATTTGAGTGTTGTTATACTTTTCAATATGTCCAAAAATTTCTTGAAATCTATGAATATTTTCAGCGTTTTCAAAATAATTATTGTGACTATACAACATAAGAATAAAAAGGAGAATACATACTAGTCCCCCAAGGAGTTTACGCTTATGTTTCATGAATAGTCCATAGGACTGATAGTTAAGTATAATAAAAGGATTTGGTAAATCCTTCGGTTTTATTTATAATAAATGGAATTTATAAAAATATAATTAATAAAAATACAATTTTATTTAATATAATAATTCATGAAGATAACTAACAATAGTTATTTTTATCAATAAACATATAGTATTTGTTTAGCTGCTTTGTCTTCTTTTGAATAAACCGAAAAATCCTTGCAGCCCTTCACCAATATACTCCTGGATGGATGGGCT
>JAFGML010000039.1 GCA_016927555.1 Thermoplasmatota archaeon | reverse complement strand
CGTCTGGGGCATGGTCGGAGGGGACGGCAACGCAGACAGCCAAGTCAACAACGGCGACAAGAACGACATCTGGTCAACCCAAGCAGGCACCTCTGGGTACAGAGCCGGTGACTTTGATTTGAACGGCCAGGTGCAGAACCAGGATAAGAACAACATCTGGGCACCAAACACGGGCTGGGGGTCACAAGTTCCCTCGTAAGCACCATGAACCTGAGAGGAAAATCAGCGCAGAGGCACAAGGAACAGCTGTAGTCCCCCTCGTCGTAGTCGATGGATACGATGACGGACAACGGCCTTCCACACATGCAACCATGAGGGATAGAGATGAGCGGTGAAGTTCGCTTCCTCGTTACCGGTGAATCTGACGGGATAGCGTGCTCTCTGGATACACGAGATTCGTACGAATGAAATGGATACCATGAGATGGAAAAAGAATGTAGCATTCCTTGCCGTACTCGTGCTGCTCGTACCAGCCTATACTGTCCTTCGTACTGCCGAGGGGTACCCTGAACTTGTGGAGTATTACAGCGGGGAGAACGATGATGCAAGAGCCAACTTTGGCGTGTACGTACGAGGGCAAACATTCACTGTTGGTACGACCGGCATCAACAAAGATTACCTCATTCACAATGTAACGTTCTATGGGTGTCGCGTTGGAAACCCGGGTCTATTTCATATGATTCTACGAGCAGCCGATGAGAACGGCTTACCTGCTGGTCCAAACCTCTCAGTTGGAAGTATGGATGGTGATCTCCTCTCACCCAATGATTCATGGGTCAACGTCACCATGTCTGACTATATCCTAAGCACAGGCACACAGTATGCTGTGTTCATCTACGCACCAAACGGTAACTCCAACAACAATGTCAAATGGTTATCTGAGATTTCATCGCCAACCTACACTGGTGGGTGTCTCGTGGTATCAGATGATGGCATGGCCACATGGTCTGCAGCTCTCACACAGGATTTCTCGTTTCAGATATGGGGGACTGATGACGTATATCAGATGGATCCATATCCTGCTGAGGGAAGCATCGAGATACCACTGAACCCGTACTTGAACATCACTGTCCAAGACCCCTCCGGTTACTTGATGGATGTACAGAAGAGAACAAACGCCAGTGGGACGTGGCAGACGCTGTTCTGGTTGAACAATACGCAGAATGTCACAATGAGCAACACGACAAGTGGTGTGTTTGATGACTATGGGACATGCTACTGGTGGAGTGTGAATGTGTCCAATGGACTGTCATGGAGCAACTGCACACGCACCTTCACCACCACGGTGCTCGACACCGCTGTTGATCCTATCACCCCCTACACGCAGCACGCTCCCAGGGCGATGACGGTGTCAGGGTACCCTGATGTGTCGAATGTCACATTGTACTACCGCTATTCACCAGATAACACCACGTGGGGTCCACCATCCTATGACCCTGCGAACTACAACCTCACTTTGACACTCGCGGATTACATCTCTGAAAGTACTGACCCGCAGATGGATTACGTCAATGAGCTTGTGTTAAATGACGATGAGACCGTGCTGTTTGTCGTGAGCCATACAAAGCATGCCATCGTCGCCATTGATGTCACACAACCATGGGACATGGTGAAGCTCGATTCATTCTCAAATACAAGCACGACAAAAGCTCATTCCATTGATTACTTCAACTACACCGCAGTTGGATTGCCCTATGGAGAAGTAGTGTTCATCTCACAGTACAATGCAGCAAAAACATTCGTCTCGTTCAACGTCACCAACCCCAGTGAGATACTGTTCATGGACAAGGTGACTACGAATTATATCCTGCGGGGGATGTACGCCGATGTTGTCTACCACAGTACAACAGGATCTGTGATTGCAGCTTTAACGGGGTACAACGGCACCGTTGTGCTGCTGAATGTGACAGACCCAAACAACATGACGGTCATCAGTCACCTCGACCTTGGTCCGACGCATGAGGTCTGGTTCCCCTGGTTCGATGAGAACGACAACGACTACCTGTATTGTACGAAAAACAACGGGTTTGGAACTAACAACAATATGCCTCTCATTGATGTCAGCGACCCGACAACCCCCACCGTGGTCAACTGGGTGCCATGCATTGGTTGGCCGACGCGTTGGTCACAGATTGGTTCCTACACCTATGGCGGTGATTGGGACACAGAAAAAGTGTTTGTGTACGATGTCTCTACTCCCACACAGTGGGTGCTGGTGGATGCGCGGGATGTTGATTTCGGGGCAGTCCACGATTCGTTCCACCATCCTTTCTATGGTGATTATCTCATCGGCCATGCGAAAGAGCAGGACCGGCTACGCGCCATCTACATCAAGAATGGAACACCAGTGTTCGCCGGTGAGGTTGAACAGTCAGGTATCTATGATACCACACACTCAGGGGTTGTGACCGCGGACGGATCGGTGTTCTATGGGTCCACGTTCGTCGGAATCGACGAGGTCCATGCCACCAATATCACCTTCAACGGGTTGTGTTGTTCTGGGCCTGGATGGACGGTCTATGAGACAGACCATACCTACCCCTGGAGCTGGTGGTTCACCTTCCCTGAGGGTGCGGGGTACTACGAGTTCTACAGCATCGGCAGAAAAACAGGGAGTGTTGATGAGGAAACACCAGCAACAGCTGATGCCCTCTGCCATTGTACACACCTGTGGAGCAACACGTGTCCACTGGCCAGTGATGAGCATCCCTCCAATCAATCGACAAACGTCTCCATCTACGTTGGGTGGTGGAACGTCACCATCTCAGATCACGATGGGAACGTTACATCAGGGACTCTTGACTGTAGCAACGGCGAGAGCATAGCATGGACAGACCAGCCAAATGGGACACGTTCACTACCGCTATCACCCTTGTTGCCTGCGACCACCTATACAGTGTGGTTGAATTTCACCGACGGTCAGTGCGAGGTAAACGAGACCTACTGGTTTACCACAGAGGGACTCGCTGGTGCTTCACTTGACCCAGAATGGAACTTCATCGCACTCCCTGTCAACCTTTCTGTGAACACCACAAACCTCGTCGTAGTCAACGACGGCACTCTGTACACCTGGGGTCAGGCGGTTGCACAAGGACTCATCATCAACGATATCTTCTCCTGGAATGCGACGTACCAAGTCTATGAATTTGGACCCCAAATTACTATGCTTAACCCGGGCCAGGGGTACTGGATGTATGCGTACCAGAGCTGTGAGCTGTGGGCAATCAACCTGACACCACTCGTCACCACGGAGTACATCACCACTCTGCTGACCGGATGGAACATGATCGGGCTTCCTTTCACGAGTGCTGTCAATAAGACACACCTCATCGTACGGTACAACAACGTTGAGTACAACTGGACAGAGGCGACGACAAACAACCCCCTCGTGCTCGGAGATCTTTTCGGCTGGGAGGCACTACTGGGTCAGTACTACAGCGCAGACATCCTGCAGCCAGGCAGATGCTACTGGATGTACGCGTACTATGATTGCATCCTGAAAAAAGGAGTATAATTTTTTTTTTGTGAACACCTCAGACATCGAAGAGACGCCGCCTAGTTCGATAGGGTTTCTTTCTTCCCCTCTCAAAAAAACTTTACATACCATTTGAAAATTTTTTACAGAACATCTATATATCCTTTTTTTTATGTGAATACCACCATGAGGAACACATATGAAAAACACAAAGGATCCTAGGGGAAAACAGAACACCGTAGCGAGTGCTCTTCTAACAATGCTTGTGCTTCTTGCAAGCTGGTCTTCCTGTACAGCAGATAGTCCGTTTACAAATGATACAACAGAGATGGCATCCGGAACACCATTGCGGAACACCGGGGTGATACAAACCATGATTAACGCAGCCTCCCCAGGTGACACGCTGGTGATCCCTACGGGTATTTACTACGAGAATATTGTCATCAATAAACACCTGACACTTGTTGGTGAAGACAGAAACACCACCGTTATCGACGGCGGTGGAACAGACAATACCGTGGTCATCGACGCTGAGAACGTCACCATCACCAACTTTACCATCAGACATGGGGGTCATGGGTCAGTGTACGGAGGCATCTCTGTTATTGGACACCAGTGTACCACCATTAGGGGCAACACGATTACTAACAATCAGATGTATGGGATCCATCTCAAAGGAGGCTGCACCCATACCGTCGTGACACACAACACGATCTCCAACTCAAGTTACATGGGCATCTGGGTCTACGATGACTGTGACGACAACACTATCGTTCAGAATATTATTTCCTGTAGTACCAAAAGCGGGGTGTACCTCGTGGATGACTGCGACAGTAACATCATAACTAAAAACGTTCTTTCTGAGAATGGGAACGATGGCCTCCAACTGGATGGGTACTGCTGCGGGAACACAGTATCACACAATACGATGATCAACAATAGTCAGAACGGCATCCGGCTGCGCAATTCCTGCGGGATGAACACCATCGCAGAAAACACGATTGCGGGCAACACCTTGTACGGTATCAACATCTACAGCTCGTCATTCTCCAATGTGCTGTACCATAATGATCTGGTGGATAACCTCCTGAGTAATGCCCGCGATGTCTGCGGGAACGACTGGGACAATGGTTATAGCACGCCGTTTAATGCAACAACAGATGGGGGTAACTACTGGAGTGATTACATCGGCGTGGACAACTATCAGGGTCCCAATCAAAATATCCCGGGGAGCGATGGGATTGGTGATACCCCGTACCTGATAAGTGGTGGAACTTCGCAGGATACCTACCCCTTGATAGAACCCTGGGGCGTCTCTCCTCCAGCAACAGTTGTGTACGTCGATGATGACTACAACGTAAGTACACCGGGCTGGGGGTATAATCGATTCAACATGATACAAGACGGTATTGATGCAGCACCTGCTGGAGGAACCGTTCACGTCTTTGCTGGTCTGTATGATGAACAGGTCAAGGTCAATAAGACTGTTGAAGTACTCGGTGAAGAGACAAACACCACAATTATCGATAGCGGAGGGTGCGGAAAAGCACTCTATCTTACTGCAGACAGTGTGACCGTCAGTGGTTTTACCATACAACACGCTGAATATGGTATTGCCCTTGCCTCCTCCAGTAACAATACTATCAGGGATACCATCGTCTCAAACCATGACTATGGCATCTACCTCTACAGTTCAGCTCA
The DNA here is from genome assembly GCA_016927555.1 of Thermoplasmatota archaeon. Lineage (GTDB taxonomy): Archaea > Thermoplasmatota > E2 > DHVEG-1 > DHVEG-1 > SM1-50. The sequence goes on along the minus strand of JAFGML010000039.1, from coordinate 91,251 downwards.
CAATACCATCACAGAGAACACCGCCGTCAACAACGTCTATGGCATCATCCTTGATTGTGCTTCACACCACAACATCGTCATGGGGAACCACGCCCATACAAACACTATCTACGGCATCCTGCTTGCGGCTTGTAGTAACAACACAGTTATTGATAACACGGCATACTCAAATAACGGCTGTGGCATTTATTTGGCCTGTTCCAACACCATGGTTGGGGGGAACAGGGTACACTCCAATGGGTATGGCATTCGTCTCGTTTCTTCAGACAGCAACACGGTTTCAGAGAATAATGTATCGAACAACGACCAGGGCATCTCTCTTACCTTGTCTAACAATAATCTCTTGTATCATAACACGCTTCTGAACAACATCCACAACGCCTATGATGAAGGCAGTAACACGTGGAATATGATCTATGCTGTCTGTGGGAATTACAATGATGATTACACAGGTGTGGATCTGTACCACGGGCTGAATCAATCGATCCCCGGCCCAGATGGTATCGGTGATACACCATATGATATCCCTGGTGGAAGCAACCAGGACAGCTATCCTTTTATGTCGCCTGGATGTACGTTTATCCCTCAGTCTATACTAATTGTCTACGTTGATGATGATTTTCATCCTTTTACTCCAGGATGGCAGTACGACCACTTTGACAAGATACAAGATGGTATTGATGCGGTGGATTCTACCGGAACCGTCCTCGTGTTCTCGGGTACGTATAACGAACATGTCATGGTCGATAAACCAATAGAGTTGATTGGTGAACAGAGAAACACCACCACCATTGATGGAGGCGGAACTGGAACTGTTGTCTCTGTGACTAGTAACTATGTTCAGGTTACCGAGTTCACTGTTCAACATGGTGGTCAAAATGACTGGGATGCCGGCATTCATCTGAAGTCATGCCACAGCAACATATCTAAGAACATTATTCAAAACAACTTCATGGGAGTGTTGGTCAAAGGTACGGGCTATAATTTTCATAATGTCATTGTTGAGAATATGATTGTTAATAACAATTGCGATGGCATACATGTACGAGAATGCAGTGCCGACAACACCATCGTACGAAACACGGTGTCACACAATGGGTATCGGGGGATCATAATTGGAAATTACTGCTATGGCAATACAGTAGTAGAAAATATCATTTCAAATAATTCCCTTGTTGGTATGAATATTGTTGATCACTCCAACAACAGCCATGTCTATCACAACAACCTCATCGACAATTGGGTCAACGCCCGTGATGAGTGTTGGAACGTGTGGGATGACGGGTACCCCTCTGGGGGGAACTACTACGATGACTACTCTGGTGTGGATCTCTTCTGTGGTCCGAACCAGGACATCCCAGGCAGCGATGGCATCGGCGACACCCCGTACACCATCTCTGGTGGAGGCATCCATGACACGTACCCATTCATGACTCCGAATGGGTGGAACAGTCCTCTCCCACCACTGATTGTGTTGCAGCTCACGGTGTTCCTCGAAGGACCATTCACCGGTTCGGAGATGTCCCGGTTTCTCAACACCTATGGGTACTTACCATCCACACAGCCATACACCGGTGCACCTTGGTATTACACGGGCACGGAGAATGTCACGAGCATCCCCAACGCAGACATCGTCGACTGGGTCCTCATAGAGCTGCGGGATGCCCCTGGTGATGCGTCGACTGCTACAGTAGCTACGAGTCTTGGGAGACAGGCAGGGTTTCTCCTGCGAGATGGAACGGCCGTCGGGCTGAATGGCGCTAGTCCTCTTGCGTTTTTCAACGTCACTATTACAAATAACCTCTACGTGGTGATCTACCATCGCAACCACCTTTCCGTCATGTCCGCTATACCACTAGTAGAGAGTGGCGGGGTGTACACCTACAACTTCACCACAGGCGCAGACCAAGCCTACGGCGGCAGCCTCGGCCATAAACAAATCGGTGCTGGCGTCTGGGGCATGATCGGTGGCGATGGCAACGCAGATGGTTTGGTGAATAATGTCGATAAGAATGATGTGTGGCGGCTGCAAGCAGGCATGGCTGGGTACCTCGCTGGGGATTTTACTTTGAACTCCCAGGTGGACAACGTTGATAAGAACGACATCTGGACGCCAAACGCAGGGTGCGGATCCCAAGTACCTACCTAACTGAGACACACGGACATGGGAAACGTGGTGTACGCGCCATTTGTCAAATATTTTCAAATAAACCTTTTGTAGGACATCCTCTATGATTCTCACTACCATAAAAGGGGGATTAGTTACTCTTGTCAAAGAAAAGAACCAGTATAGGGGTCACCGTACTCATATTCACCTTGTTACTTGCCTCCTCATCAGCTCACCGCACGAGTGAGCACGGGGAAGTAGTTGACCACACCACAGACTTTTCAGTGGACTACACGCTCACATGTTCACAAGACGATGTCACCTTTCAGATGGCGAGAGGATACGATGTGGTGTCACTCACAGATGGAACGTATGGGGATGATATCGGGAAACCCATGATGCCGCAACGGCAGGTACGCATCGCGCTCCCTGCAGGTATAAAGGCACAGCAGGTAACCATACTATCAATGCAACATGCTGAGCTGAATGGAACCTACAGCATCCTTCCGATACAGCCAGCACGACGCACTGACGGTTCAGACGACACCATGCCATTCGTCTACCCAGATCAGACGGTGTACACCTCCTCAGAACCGTATCCACCAAGACAGGTAGATCTCGTTGGTCAAACCGATCTTGCTGGTCAGAGCTGGGCGATCCTGCACCTGTCGCCACTGCAGTACATTCCATATGAGAACAAAGTGATTCTCTGCACAGCAATGACCGTGCGCATCACAGGGACAGACGGGTACGTCTGTGGTGATTACTTACCGCGGGAGATCTCTGATGCGAGACGGATGATGTACGACACCATGGTGAAAGCATTGGTTGTGAATCCTGAGGCTGTTGAACTGCGCTGCTCAAGTAGTCTGCAACCGCGAGGTGTTGGTACAGGCGCCTATGAGTACGTTATTATCACGAACGAAAGCTGGGTGGACGCGTTCCAGCCACTCGCTGACTGGAAGACACAGAAAGGAGTCCCAGCAACCATTGTGACGACAAGCTGGATCAACGACAGCGGCGGGTACACTGGAACGCTGGTTGAAAAAATACGGGCGTTCATCGAAGACGCCCATACCAATTGGGGTGCGGTGTTCTTCCTGCTGGGTGGCGATAACGACACGGTGCCCTGTCACTACCGTACCTTCCCCACGGTCTATAACGTTCCTGTCCCCACTGATGCGTACTATGCGGATTACGATGATGACTGGTTCTGCGAAGTAGCAGTCGGTCGAGCATCGGTCACCGGTCCAGGGAACGGCAACGGGCAGATTGGGAATTTCATCAACAAGATTCTGACCTATGAGAGAAACCCACCTCTCACCGAGTATGCGAAAAAAGCAGCGATGTTTGGATTTGATTTGGATGCCATCACCTTCTGCGAAGATCAGAAAATCTTCATCGATGACACCTATATTCCTGAGAATTGGACGATGACGAACGTCTACGATAGCCACACCGGTGATCATAAGGCGCTGTCCATAGTTGCGGTGAACGCTGGTCAGAACCTTATCAACCATGCTGATCACTCTGGTCCATATATTATGGGTACAGGCAGCATTAAGCATGGGTGGTATTGGGTACGCGCAAACGTGGATGCGTTCTACAACGGCGATAGACAGAGCATCCTGTACACCATAGGGTGTCAGCCTGGGAAGTTTGATGAGCCGAACAGCATCGGTGAGCATTTCGTGAGAAACGCACAAGGCGGCGGTGTTGCCTTCATTGGAAACACATGCTATGGTTTGTACACCACGGGTGTGACCAACACCTTATCGTGCCTGTTTGATGCGTATTTCTTCAGATCGCTGTTCTCAGAGAACTGGTACACCCTTGGTCTGGCGTTCTGTGATCATAAGAATGATCTGTATCCTACGACTGAGAAATACAGGTACCTCTGGACGGAGCTGACGTTGCTGGGCGACCCTGAGCTCCCGGTCTGGAAAGAGGATCCCCTGAGCCTTACCGTCACCCATCCAACGGAACTGCCTCTAGGGTCGTCTTCGTTCACCGTGCATGTCACCGCTGGTGGCAGCCCTGCGAATCACACCTTAGTCTGCCTGTGGAAAGAACCAGAGGTGTACCTCACCGGGTACACGGACGACCAGGGGGACGTCACGTTTACACCCAGCCCGTCAACGACGGGTGAGATGACCATCACGGTGACCACTCAGAATTACCTTCCCTACGAAGGTGCGGCCATGGTGGTGGAGCCTCCGCTTCTCATAGACCTTCGTGTTTTCCTGGAAGGCCCGTTTAACGGCGTCACCATGGACACAGACCTCAACAGCGCAGGCGTGCTTCCCCTAGCACACCCGTACAGCGGCGCACCGTGGTACTACACCGGTGCCGAAGCTGTGCAAAGCATCCCGAACGCAAACATCGTGGATTGGGTACTCGTAGAATTACGCGACGCGCCTTTAGCCCCAGAGGCAACCAGTGCAACCACGATCGCAAGACAAGCAGCCTTCGTACTGAACAATGGCACTATCGTCAGTACCGATGGAACAAGTCTCCTGGAGTTTACTACCACTATCGCTAACAATCTCTTCGTGGTGATTTACCATCGCAACCACCTCAGCATCATGTCCGCCACACCGCTCCTCCTCAATAGCACCACGTATAGTTATGATTTCACTCTGGGTCTCGAACGTGCGTACGGCAGCATGAATGCACATAAGGAACTCGTGCTCGGTGTCTGGGGGATGATGGGAGGCGATGGCAACCACGACGGACTAATCGACAACTGTGATAAGAATGACGTCTGGCGAACACAATCCGGCACCTCAGGCTACAGAGATGGTGACTTTTCCCTGGATACTCATGTGAACAACCAGGATAAAAACGACATCTGGGTGTTCAATAGCGGTCTAAGCTCCCAAGTACCTAGTTAAAAAAAATTTCCTACGAGACATTCTCCATAGTCTATGTAGTGGATACTAGACCCACGGGTCCTGTTTTTATTAACCATCGTTAATTTTATAAACCACAGACGTCTCTAAAGTAGTTGGGGATAAAAACGATGAGAAGTAGAATCATAAGTAACGTAGCAATAGTGTTAGTGATAGGTGTACTGTGTGCATCCTCAGTAACACCAGCTCGCCTCACAGGTGAGCTGAAACAGGCTATTGATGACGAACACATGTTTTCTGTTGAATACACGGTTACGTTCTCACCAGACGACCTGACGTTCGGATCAGTCCACGGTTATGATACCGTGTCACTGACTGATGGGACGTATACGACTGCGATTGGTGAACCTATGATGCCAGTAAGACAAGTCTGCATTGCACTGCCTGATGGTATCGCTGCACAGGCTGTGCAAGTCACTGCCACTGAGAAGATACAGCTGCGAGGAACATACACCATTGTTCCTGCACAGGAACCCCTACCAACCGATAATTCAAAGCCTACAGCAGCGTTCATCGAACCACAGTCATTCGTGTACAGCTCCTCACAACCATACCCCGCACTGCAAGCACAGATTCTTGGCCAAGCTGATCTTGCGGGTCAGAGTTGGGTGGTCCTGCAGCTCAACCCGCTTCAGTTCATCCCCTCAGAAAACCAACTCATGTTGACAACATCACTCACGGTGCAGATTACCGGTACAGATGGGTACGTGTGTGGTGATTACCTTCCCATTGGTATCTCTGATGAAGGACGTGAGAGTTACGAAGCCATGGTCAAAGAACGAGTCATCAACCCACAGGACGTACAACTACGATGCTCAGACCATCCTCAGCCTTTAGGCGTCGGACCAGGTGATTACGATTACGTGATTATCACCCAGAGCATCTGGACGAGCTACTTCCAAAGCCTAGCGGACTGGAAGACAAAGAAAGGAATTCCTGCAACCATTGTGACAACGACCTGGATCTACAACAGTGGTGGGTACAGCGGGACTTACCAAGATAAAATACGGGCGTTTGTACAGGATGCAAATACAAACTGGGGAACGATTTATTTCTTGCTAGGGGGCGATACAAGTTATATCCCATATCATACAAGAACCATTGAAGGTGATGCTATCCCAAACGATGCCTACTACGCTGATTTTGATAGCGACTGGGTTTGTGAAGTCAACGTCGGCCGAGCCTCAGTGACAACCACAGGAACCGGTGCTGGTGGCATAGGGAATTTCATCAATAAAATAACGACCTACGAGAAGAACCCACCACTGACTGATTACGCGAAGAAGGCAGCGCTATTCGGATTCGACCTTGACTGGCAAACTGATGCAGAGGATTGTAAAATATACATTGACAATTACTATATCCCTTCATCATGGACCATGACCAATGTCTATGACAGCCATACTGGGAATCATAAAACCAATGTCATTGCTGCGATGAATGCAGGACAGAATCTCATCAACCATGCAGATCATTCCTACTATGACTATATGGGTACAGGAGATTACAATCATGGGTTAGGTCTTGAAATTTCTGACATTACTGGATTATCTAACGGAAATAAACAAGGGATCCTCTACTCCATGGGCTGTTGGCCTGCTGCCTACGACTACAATCAATGTATCGCGGAGCATTATGTACAAGATACAAACGGCGGCGGCGTTGCTTTTATTGGCAACTCACGGTATGGATGGTACAATCCAGGACACGTGGACACATTATCAATGCTTTATGATCGATACTTCTTCAGCTCCCTCTTCCAACAAAACATGTACAAACTTGGTCAAACGTTTTCAGACCATAAAAACGATTTGTACCCCACGAGTGATACCTTAAAATATATCTGGACCGAACTCACCCTCCTCGGCGACCCTGAGCTTCCCATCTGGACCGAGAACCCCTCTTCCATCACAGTGACTCACCCAACCACCATGCCTCTAGGAACCTCAACGTTTTTGGTTAATACGAATGTGCCGTACGCTGTCATCTGTCTCTGGAAAGGCAGTGAGGTGTACATGATTGGTACTGCAAACAGCGCGGGTGACTACACATTCTACCCAAACCCAACAACGGAAGGGACTCTGTCTGTAACGGCCACCAAACAAAATTACCTCCCCTACGAAGGTTCAGCGACCGTCATCGGCGTACCACAATACACGCTCACAGTCACCATCGATGGCAGTGGGGCTGTAACCCTCAACCCACCAGGTGGCGTCTATGATTCAGGAACAGTCGTCCAACTAACAGCAAATGAAAACCCTGGCTGGAGCTTCGACCACTGGAGCGGGGACCTCACAGGGAGTACCAACCCTGCAACGATCACCATGAATGGCAACAAAGCAGTCACCGCACACTTCACCCAAGATCACTACACCTTAACTGTGAACGTGGATGGCAACGGCACCGCCTATAAAATCCCAGATTACACCTATTACATCTATGGAGAAATTGTTCAAACAATCGTCCTCCCAGACCTTGGATGGAGCTTTAGCCATTGGACGGGAGACGTACCATCAGGTCATGAGTACGACGTCTTGCTAACACTTACAATGAATAGTAATAAGGAACTGACTGGGCATCTCACCCAGGACCACTACACACTCACCGTCACTACCGTTGGCAGTGGTACAGTCACAAAGACTCCGAATCAAGTTAACTACGTCTATGGTCAAGAAGTCACACTCACTGCGAACGCGGCCACCGGCTGGCACTTCGATCACTGGAGCGGAAACATCACTGGTACGAACAATCCTACCGTCATCATTATGGATTGCAACAAAGCAGTGACCGCGACCTTCACTCAGAATCAATATACTCTCACTACAACTGTGAACCCCGCAGGAGCAGGGAGCATCACAAAAAACCCGAACCAAGCCACCTACACCTATGGGCAGATTGTACAACTCACCGCGAACGCTAACCCCGGCTGGACCTTTAGTCATTGGAGTGGTGCGCTCAGCGGATCAACCAATCCTGCGTCTCTGACGATCACCGGGAACATGGCAGTCACCGCACACTACACCCAGAACCAGTACACCCTCACCACCACCGTCGACCCCACAGGAGCAGGAACCATCACCCGCGACCCAGAACAAGCCACATACACCTACGGACAAAACGTACAACTCACCGCAAACGCAAACACAGGCTACACCTTCAGCCACTGGACAGGGGACCTCACAGGAACAACCAACCCAGACACCATCACCATCACTGACAACATGCAAGTCACCGCACACTTCACCCAAAACCAGTACACCCTCACCATTCTTACACAAGGCAGTGGATCAGTGACGAAAAACCCGAACCAACCAACGTACACCTATGGACAACTCGTGGAACTCAACGCCATCCCAGACCCAGGCTGGAGCTTCAGTCACTGGAGCGGCGACCTCACAGGTACGTCCAACCCAGCGTACATCACCATGGATGATGACAAAACCGTGACAGCACACTTCACACAAAACCAGTACACCCTCACCATCACCACCCTAGGATCTGGGACAGTGACCAAGACACCAGAACAACCCACATACACCTACGGACAAATCGTCACCCTAGAGGCATTCCCAGACCCGGGCTGGAGCTTTACCGCATGGGGCGGTGATATCACCAGTCCAAACAACCCTGTCGATGTACCTATCACCAATGATTTGACCATCACCTGCACCTTCACCCAAGACCAGTACACCCTGTCCATCACCATTCTTGGCAACGGGTCTGTCACTGTTAATCCCAATCAACCTACCTACGTCTACGGAGACACCGTGACCCTGACAGCCACAGCAGACCCCGGCTGGCAGTTTGACCAATGGAGTGGAGCTATCCCTAGTGGCCATGAATTCGATAACCCCGTGGTCATCACCATCACAGGCAACACCCTCATCACCGCGTCATTCACGCAGCAACACTACATCCTCACCACCCTTGCCCAAGGAGCAGGAGAAGTATTCAAAAATCCTGACCACCCCTACTACACCTACGGACAGGTCGTCGAACTCACCGCGTACCCAGTACCCGGGTTCTGGCACTTCGACCACTGGGAAGGCAACGTCGCCAACACCTACGACAACCCCACCACTATCACTATGTATCAAAACGAGACAGTCACGGCGTACTTCCTGCAGGATGAGTTCACCCTTACCATTGACGTCTATGGTCAAGGGACTGTTCTCAAAGACCCTGATCAACCAACGTACCATTTCGATGACATCGTGCAACTCACCGCCAACCCAGACCCAGGGTGGAGCTTTGACCACTGGAGCGGAGATCACACGGGGAGCACCAACCCAGACACGATCACCATCACAGGGAACATGGTCATCGGCGCACACTTCGTACAAGATGTGCTCCTCTTCGACCTCACCGTGTTCCTCGAAGGACCTTTCAACGGTGTGGACATGGACACCGCTCTGAATACAGCAGGGTTCCTCCCGCTCAGCCAACCCTACAGCACAGCACCATGGTCGTACAGTGGAACAGAAACCGTCACCAGCATCCCGAACCAGGATATTGTGGACTGGGTGCTCGTTGAACTCCGAGAGACCCCTGGTGATGCGTCAACCGCTACCTCAGCAACTATGATCGCCCGACAAGCAGCCTTCCTGCTCAACGACGGCTCAGTCGTCAGCATGGATGGCACCAGCCTCATCACCTTTGATGTGACCATCACAGCCAACCTCTACGTCGTCATCTGTCATCGCAACCACCTCAATGTGATGTCAGCCACCCCGCTGATTGAGACAGCAGGGACGTACAGCTACGACTTCTCCACCGGCCATGATCAAGCCTATGGTGGCTACAATGCACATAAAGACATCGGTTCAGGTGTCTGGGGGATGATGGGAGGCGATGGCAACGCTGACGGACAAGTCAACAACGGCGACAAGAACGACGTCTGGGCGGCCCAGGCAGGCACCTCTGGGTACAAAGCCGGTGACTACAACATGGATACTCAAGTGGGAAATCAAGATAAGAATGAAATCTGGGCAGCCAATGTTGGAGGAGGCTCACAAGTCCCAATATAACAAATGATAGAAATATTTATATAATAAAAATATATAAAAAAAATGCATATTCATTTGTAGAAGATGAAGGAAGGCGAATTTGATGAAGCTAAAGATAGTAAGTAGAGTATGTGTTATCATGCTGGTAGGGCTGTGTGTCGTCTCATCGGCAGCAGCAACGCAAATCTCACTAACAACCGATAGACAACAAGAAGCCGTACAACGGAATGCGATGAAGATTCTTCCAAAATCTGCTCCACAGCTCGCCTGGAGGTTCGCTAATATGCAGATTGTTCCAGGTAGTCCGAGTTACTTTGTGTTTGATGTGGAGCTAAAATGCGATGTGCCTGGCACCTACCACAGAGACTTACAGATCTACTTCAACTACAACAGTGCTGCGTTTGGCACTAACATTGTTGCGAATGGCAAAGTGGCCATCAGCGACCTGTTTCTGATGGGGGATCAACCAACGTACTACTACTACGTGAACGGCCTTGGGACGGACAACACCGCGATACGGTATGCACTCATCACCGCGAACAGCAGGGAAACCAGCCAACCTGGTTCTCCGTTATACTACACTGAAGTACCAACGACCTGGGCAGGCATGGTACGGTTCCAACTAGAAATCGCTGATTCCTCCAAAGTGGCTGGAATCTCGTTTGCCTCACCCATGAACGCAGGGCAGTACTACCAGAATACATCGACGACGAACGCGGAGCCCTATGCCGTCCCCAGTTTGTACGATAATGATCTGCTCAGCTACCCGTTAACCGATGGGATCAACATGTACGTGGACGATGGTGCTCATCAGACGTGGTATGATGCGACCCACGTGCGGACAGTACACGAGGCAGTGGATAATGTCACCGCTGGTGCAACGATTTATGTCTTTAGTGGAACCTATACAGATAATGTTGCGGTTGATAAGACCGTCACTATCACAGGAGAGGACAAAGACGCAACGTTGATTTCTGCAGCAACACCTACTGATGATGTCTTTCATGTCACTGCTGATGATGTCGTCATCAATGGCGTGACAATCTCTGGGACGGCTCGTCCAGGAGCGGCGATCTTATGTACAGAGGTAACTCATTGTTACTTCTATGATAGTATCATTACCAATAATTGGGAAGGAATACAACTCTTCTATACGACCTCATCCACCATTCAAGATATTGTCTTTTCAGAGAATATCAACGCAATCAACGTTGAAGATGGGTCACACTACAATAGTATTGTCAATAATGAGATTATTGATGGTCGAAATGGGATGTATTTCTTAGCCGCCTCCTATAATATCATATCGGGAAATACCATTGAAAATAACGCGTATGATGCCTTGTACTTTGAGATGGCGGATGCCAATGTGTTGTACGACAACACGATTGATAGCAATGGGAACTATGGGATCTATTTTGATTCATCCTCTGATACTCTCATCTTTCATAACAACTTCATTGATAATTTCGTAAATGCTGAAAACGAGCAGTGGAGTGACAATGATTGGGATGATGGACTGCCTGTTGGTGGGAATTACTGGAGTGATTACACCGGGGTAGACGGCAATGGTGATGGCATCGGGGATACCTCGTACTTCATCCCAGGAAAAACACCACCAAGTGAGGATCACTACCCGTGGATGACTCCCTCTGGATGGCTGTAGACCATCCCTCTTTTATTTTTTATAGAAAATTATATTAATGTGTAAATAAATATTAGTTTTACAAAGGAAGGCGAGTCTCTATGCATACGAAACATACGAAATCCACTCTCTGTGTAGTCATCCTCATCCTCTGCAGTCTGTTCATCGCTATGGTCTACTGTACCACAGCAACCCAAAGGGACACCAAAACGACTGGGAGTAGAAGCAGAGGATACATTCAAGATCTCATTGACGCAGCGTCTTGGGGAGATACGATCACCATCCCTACAGGTATGTATTATGGACCGATTGTCATTGATAAACGACTTACCTTACTTGGTGAGGATAGGGAGACGACCATTATTGATGGTCAGGGAGAAGACATTGTGATTAGAATTACCGATGCTGCATGGAAGGTGACACTTCAAGGGTTTACCATAACCAATAGTAGTAATTCGGAGGGTGTTGGTATTCTCGTTGAAGCTTCATATGATATCACTATTATCGGAAATATCATTACGGGGCACAACGGGTCGGCAATCAAATTCAATTCACATATTCAGTACCATGTCATCTCAGATAACATCATCACCAATAATGGCTATGGTATATTATTCGATATTAACTATTATATCTCTGAGATCACGATAGAGAACAATATCATCTCTCACAACGTGGACGGCATTCACTTCTTTATCCTGGATTGTTATCTGGTGTTCGTTCGAAATAATACGATTGCCTATAACACGAATTATGGGGTGTCGTTCCATTACCCATGTTGCGTGGCCCATTTGCTGATTTATCACAACAACTTCATCGAGAATGAACAGCACACCTACAGTGCGACAGCACAATGGTATCAAGAGTACGGGACACCATTCAACCCTCTCACGGATGGGGGCAACTACTGGAGCGATTACACGGGTGTTGACGAGTTCTCTGGCCCCAATCAAGACATCCCAGGCAGCGATGGTATCGGTGACACACCATATGCCATTCCTGGCGGCGATCGCATCGATAAGTATCCGTTCATAGAGCCGTGGATGCTCCCGGATACAACCCCTCCTGACATCATTCACGATACTGTGGGGTACGCCTTCTACAATGAGGAGTTCATCATCGACGCGCAAATTGTCGATGACAGAAGCGAACCTGGGACAATCACAGCGTACATCCAGAATCACCAGCCCACCTATACCCTGAGAGGACGTGTGTGGACCACGATAAAAATGCAGTACATCGGTGAGACAACATATCGAGGCGTTATTCCAAAAGATGTCATCAATCAGCTGTACGCATTAGTACACCAACCGGCCATGCTGTTGTTTTCCTTCCGCATCATAGCAGTAGACGAAGCAGGCAATGAGCAAGTGACTGGGATTTACACTGTTCGCATTGTCAGAGACATAAATGATATTCCAATTGAAATCGAATAGGTAAAAAAAGAAGGTGAATCTCTATGAAGAAAAACAATTCCATAGGTAAGAGAAGCGTAGTGCTCCTCGTACTCTGCAGTCTTATATTGACCACGGTCTCGTGTACTACCGCAACCCAACGAGACACCGGAACAAATGGGAGTCGAGGGTACATTCAGAACCTCATCAACGCTGCAGCTCCTGGTGATACCATCCTTATTCCCACTGGGACCTACTATGAGACACTGGTGATTGACAAAGAAATCACCCTGATTGGCGAAGACAAGGAAACAACGATTATCGATGGGCTGTGGGGAGGAACCGTGGTGACCATCACCCCCTGGGCGTACGATGTCACGATGCAGGGGTTTACCATTCGCAACAGCAATGTTCCTGGTGGCATCGGTGTTGACAGCATGGCACAACATACGGTTCTGACCGATAACATTATCACCACCCATCATGGCAGTGGGATTCGACTCTACTACACCGCAGGGTACAACGAGATTCTCTCAAACACTATCGTGAACAATGGAAATGGGATTTCCGCTGACTTTTATCCGACCTTTGCAACCATTGCTGGTAATACTATTTCCAATAACAACAACGGAGTGTACCTCCTCGATGGAAATGAGTACACCATCAGGGAGAACACCATTGCTGAGAACACGAACTATGGTCTGTACATCGAGTATTTTGTCTCAACAGCGCACATCTACCACAATAATTTTCTCAGTAACGGACAGAATGCGTACTCAAGTCAAGGCACGTGGCACCAGGGATATAGCACGCCGTTTGACCCCCTGACGGATGGGGGAAACTACTGGAGTGACTACACTGGTGTTGATCTGTACCAGGGCCCCAACCAAAATATCCCAGGGAGCGATGGCATTGGTGACACATCGTATTCTATTGCTGGCGGTAGCCGAAAGGATCAGTATCCCTTTATGGAGCCATGGACTGGTATTCCTCCAGATGTTACTCCGCCTCAGATTCTTCATCATCCAGTGGAATTTGCTGCGTTGACTGAAGATTTCGTTGTCTATGCGTCCGTCACTGATGACCAGAGTGCATCAAGCGATATCGTTGTTTATCTTGAGTATCAAAATGCACCGCATTCAATCCAACCACATTGGATGAATACCATTAAGATGGAATATACACAATCATCTTTTTTCAAAGGTGTAATTGCACAAGAGACTATCAATAAGATCTATACCTCAGTGCACTTCACGACATTGGTTGTGTTTTCGTATCGTATCAGAGCGATTGATAGTGCAGGCAATGGACAAGTCACTGAATTTTATGATGTTGAGGTCTATAAACCAGTTGCTGATAGAGACCCGCTCTGCTGACTCATCTAAACAGTGAAGGTTCACATGGGTGAGTCATGCTACTACGTGTAGGTATTTTACAGATAAAATAGCGCATCACGTATGTTTATCTACAGCGCCATAATAATTATAGAAAAATATTTATATTATTAAATTAATATAATTTAGAACCGCTCATAAGGAAGGCGAAGAACCATGAAGATGAATCAGAAGAGGTCTCCTACCATACGCGATAGCACGGCTTTGTCGTTTTACCTAAACGGGAGTTTTCCAGCAAGCATTTATAATATACAGACATCAGAATATTTTTCGAGAGAGCTGCGGGAGATGGAGACAAAGACAGACCATTCGGAGTCTAGATGCTATAGAGAGACTTTTCTGATAAGAACTGTCAAACAAGACATATAAAGACTCATCTCAACCATGGTTGGTAACAACGAACTATACAGGAAGGCGAGATACAACATGCAAAGATATAATGAAATACACATTCGAAAAAAGCTAGCATCGATCAGTATCATTTTTGTGCTACTTCTCTCCATATGTACCAGTGTGATAGGAAGTGGACAAACGACAAGTACTGAGACACAGCAGGAAAGCATTGTTATGTCTGATTTGAGGACGAGCATCATTGATCGAATCAATTTCATCAAAGAACACATCGAAAACAACCAACAAGAGACACTTACCGATGAAGAGGAAAACGAAGAACCGCTCGGCGGTCAAGAAGAGGAAGAAGACTGTGGATGTTTCGATGGTCAAAACTTCGAAACGATGAGCGCACCACTCGTGACAAGTGCTATTCCCACAGAAGGGCTCTTGCTCTACTGGGATTTCAATGAGGGGTCAGGTTCTATCACCCATGACAACCTTGGAAAAGGCTACGACGGAACCATCTACGGAAACGCCGCTTGGACCACCGGTCGATTCGGCGGAGGACTTCAGTTTGATGATGTCGACGACTACATAGAAAATACACAGTTCAACGAAGAAGTACGAGCCATCTCTTTCTGGGTGAATGTTGGCCCTATCACCCACAGCAACAGTAGACAGTCTATTGCGAATTTCAGGACCAGTGACCCAGTTGGAACAGTCTCCATAGGAGATTGTTGGTGGGCTTCAGCTGAGACTATATCCATTATCGGAGGCATGTATTATGATGGAACAAGTACAACAGAGACGTTTGATGCAGGGTGGCACCATATCGCTATCAACTGGGAAGACGACGATTACGAAATCTATGTTGATGGAGAACAACAACCTCTTGCCACAAGCTCTGCTTCATTAATTACCAGTGCCACTATTCTACAAATCGGGAAAGTCAACAACCATTATTTAAACGGCGTCCTTGACGATCTCTCATTGTATGATGCGACATTAACCCATGAACAAATCTTAATGCTAGCGCACCAGTGCTTTGATACCGATGGAGGAATCAACCGCTACCGACCCGGCATCGTCACCGTGGTTGATGATGATAACACGGTGCACACCTATGCGGATTATTGTGACGGCAACATGCTCCATGAAGCATATTGTGATTGCGACATCAATGACGTGGCATGGGATGTCTCCCAGTGTGACGTGTGTTCCAATGGTGGCTGTACCAACCAGAACACAATGATCGTGAACCACTTTCACACCGACATCACACAGATACCAGTGTACTGGATAGAGAAAGCAAAACAAGATCTGCATATCATCTATCGACACACAAGCCACGGTGCACAGGTGAGCCGTGATGGGATGAAAGGAATCGCTGCTCATCCGCAGTACAGCAGCTATGATTTCAATGATGATGGCAGCGGAGGGTTTTTACATTTAGAAGACAAACACGGCTGGGATTTAGGATTAAGCGGATGGTACGACCTCACGCGCTCAGACCTCGATGATCCTGCGAACTCAGATATCAACGTCTACATGTGGAGCTGGTGCAGCATCAAAGGAAAAGACATTCCATTATATCTGCAACGAATGTCACAGCTCCGTGCTGACTACCCCTGGGTGACCTTCATCTACATGACCGGGCATACCGGTGGAGAAGGACCGGGTGGTGGCTACGATACACCAAACACCCAGATCCGAGAATGGATCATGCAGCACGGGGGAGTGTTGTTTGATTTTGCGGACATGGAGGAGTACGACCCAAATTCCAATTACTATTTAGATAAATGTGTCACTGATGATCTTGATTATAATTACTGTGGAAGCGGACCAACAGAGAACTGGGCTATCGACTACTTAGATGACAATCCTGGTTCACTCCATGATCAATTTACCGGGTGTGTCGACGGGTGCGCGCACTCAGATGACCATCCTGACAAAAAACTGAATTGCGCGTTGAAAGGACAAGCCGCATGGTACCTCTGGGCGCGACTTGCAGGCTGGGACGGCAACACGGGAACCAACACCTACACCCTCACAGTCAACAGCGGCTCAGGGTCAGGAACCTACACCCAAGGAGACATTGTCCCCATTGTTGCTGATACACCACCTGCTGGGCAGATCTTTGACCAATGGACTGGGGATACGACGTATGTCACTGATATTTCTCAAGCTAGTACAACCGTGACGATGCCTGCACAGAACATAACAGTCACTGCGACCTATACAACACCAGCGATGTACACCTTAACGGTCATCAGCGGCTCAGGCAGTGGAACATATCTGCAAGGAGCGGTTGTTTCCATCAGTGCAAATGATCCTCCCTTAGGTCAGCTGTTTGCTCAGTGGACGGGTACTGGTGCAGCGTATGTCACAAATGTGTACGCATCAAGTACAACGCTCACGATGCCTGGGCAAAACATCGAGGTTACCGCCACCTACCAAAACGCACCACCAGGACCAGCGCTCGTTGCCGCATATTCCTTTGACGAGAATACCGGTTCTATTCTTGGTGATTTATCAGGGTTTGAGAACCATGGGACGCTGTCCCCCGGAGTCTCGTGGACCTCGACTGGAAAGTTTGGGAGTGCGCTTGAATTTTCTGGGTTATCAAATTCCTACGTCTCTATTGCTGACTCAGTCAGCTTAGATCTCACAACAGGCATGACCCTCGAAGCATGGGTACGACCCACCAACATCCAAGGCTGGAAACCAGCAGTATTGAAAGACCCTACCGGTAAATATTATTTGTATGCCGCTAGCACTTCATCATATAGCTATGCACCGGGTGGTGGTTTGAACCCTGGTACTCAAATCTTCGACTCAACCGGTTTACCTTTGAACCAATGGTCGCATATTGCAACCACCTACGATGGACAAACACTAAAAGTCTACGTCAACGGTGTGCTCAAAAACAGTGCAGCACTCACCGGTACGATTACCACTAGTAATGATCCCCTCTACATCGGAGCCTCACTGAGCTGGGGTGAGTACTACAACGGTGCCATCGATGAGGTGAGAGTCTACAACTATGCATTACCACAAAGCGAGATTCTCACAGATATGAACACGCCGGTTGGCACACCAGCCCCAACCTACCAATTAACAGTCATCAACGGCTCAGGAAGCGGTACGTATGAAGAAGGGACTGTTATTTCCATTAGCGCAGATGCCTCGCCAGCAGGATACGTCTTTGAACAATGGGCAGGGGATATTGAGTATGTCTCCAATGTATATTCCTCATCAACCAATGTAACGATGCCTGCATTTCCAATTTCCGTCGAAGCAACATTTGAGAACAGCTCTGCTCCTCCAGGGCCAAACGGTATGCCTCCATTAGATTACAACTTGGATTACTATGCACAGAATGGAGCTATTTTCTACATAGACCCAGATGAGCCTGATGGTGGTGACGGTAGCCAAGAGAACCCCTACAATTCCTGGGACGACGTTGGCACGTATGACCAGTATAGCGATGCGTATCTGCTTGATAGTAATACTGCGTATTTGCAACGAAGAGGAACTGAAACTACAGTAACCTATCAAATCTCGCCTCGGCGGATAGATCACGTTTTAATTGGGGCGTATGGGAATGAATCGCTACCCCGCCCAAAATTACTCTATTTCGAAGAACCAGGAGATCCTAACACCCACACCCCTATTAATATCGATGGTTCAACAAACGTTGTCATTGCTGATTTGATCATTCAAGGAGATTCACGCACAGGGAATCTATATGTCCATAACTATTGGAGTGGAAGTCACATAGCAAGTAATATTACCATTTACCATTCTCAGATCCATGGCTCCGAGGTAAATAATCCAGCAAAAGGCCCGTTCAATGGCATACGCATACTAGGGTCAGAGTACGGAGATATCGTGAATATCAAAATCATTGGCAATGAAATCTCCAACATCAGAGAAGATGGAGTGTTTATCAACGCTGTTGATGACGTTGAGTTTGCCTACAACCATGTCTATGCAGTCAATCAACGATGGCATACCTATACTCTCGATGGAGGGTGCGGCATCTGCCCCCAGTTACCTGGCGGAGATCCGTACTCCTGTACTGGAGATAATCTTCAGGTGAATAATTATGAGGGGCTTCACATTCATCACAATATTTTAGATAAAACAGATACCAGCAATAAGTTCGTCGTCATTGTACAAGCCACAGGCCCTGACCCTGCTCAAGGGTTAGTGTTTGAATATAATTCAGTGAGTGGGCCATCGACTGAGGGAGGTGGCAACGCAGGATTATTTGCAGTGTGCCATTACTATGGTGATATGATCATCCGCTACAACCAATTTTTTGCGCCGAACAACAAAAGCATTTGCATTCAAACCGCTGATGCGAATCACCCCCAATACAACCATGACCAGTATTACTATGTCTATGGCAACACCATTGAAGGTGGTGTTGACGATAACACTGAGTTTTCAGGATGGGGTAACGGATTCTACTACAACAATGTTTTCTATAATGCGGCCCCAGGGAAACGGTTCATAACCTCTGCAAATAGCAATATGGAACTAAAAAATAATATCTTCATGAATCAACCTGGCGATAACATCATTGATATCAATGGTGGCACGACACTTACCGCAAGTCATAACCTCTATCTGAACACCCACAGTGATACAACCCTGAGTGGCGAGACAAATAGTCAAATTGGAAATCCAAATTTTGTCGATATAACTAGTGGAGATTTTCATATTCAGTCGCCAAGTCCGGCGATCGATAACGGAACTGACGTTGGAATTCTCTTTGACATCGATGGAGATACCATTCCTCAAGGATACGGCTACGATATTGGACCTGATGAGTACAACGGCTCAGCACCAATCAGCTATAACCTCACCGTAGAAAATGGAAATGGAGATGGCTCGTATCTCCCAGGAACCATTGTTTTTATTTCTGCAGACCCAGCACCATCTGGTTATCTGTTTAATCAATGGACCGGTGATACCCAATACATTGATGACCCCAGCTCAGCAGACACCTTTGTGACCATGCCTGCACAAAATCTCATCGTCACAGCTACGTATGAACAACTAGGAACAGCAGGTATTATTTATATTGACCCGACGAACGTCAACGATCCTGATGAAAACGGATCTCCCCAACATCCCTATGACTCGTGGACTGATGTAACGATACAAAGCAATACCATCTACCTCATGAAACGAGGCACCTTTGAAGCTCTTTCATACTTCATCTCAGTGGTCAATAAAGTAAATGTTACCATCGCAACGTACGGTACTGGCGATAGACCACATCTGACTCAGAATGTGGATAATTCTTGTGTGTTCCGGTTTGAGAATTCACAGCATATAGAAATCAGTGGGTATAAACTTGAAATGCCTACAGGAGCAGGCTATGGCCCCCTCTATATTACAGCAACGGGTACTGGTACGACGTCGTACATTTATGTGAGAGACTGTGAGATCATAGGAGGTTGGATGGGTATTGATGCTGAAGTCTACCCAACGCAACCCAACGCTGCTGCAAGTCATTTATACATTGAGGATTGTGACATCCATCATCAGAGTGATAGTGGTATCTTCTGTAAATCCAATTATGAAGTCTTATGGGACGTAGTAGAGATTCGAGGATGCTACATTCATGATGTCAACCAGGAATGGTTGAACAATCCAGTTATTGCAACTGGGGCAAATTGTATTCATATTCTCAGGACAGACCACTTTCTTGTTGAGAACAACACTCTTGACAAGAGAGGAACCGGAAATAAATTTACGTTTATATCTGGCGGGACAGCATCATCGACATTGAAAGCCACCCTAGGAATCGTAAGATACAACACGATGTATCCTCCGTCGTATTTCCCAACGGTATGCCCTGAAGCTTCATCGAATCTCATCTACGTCAACGGCGACATCGAGAGATTCGAATTCTATGGAAACACCGCTATTAACAGAGGACATCCGCAGACAGTCACCCTGACAAACGGCCAGCAAGTCCCAGTCACAGATGAGGTAGCGATAGGACAGATAAACTCTGAGAACGACCATACCATTATCTCATACAACATCTTTGACAACTTTGGTTATGTGGCTATGAATGGCCCGTCCCTGAAAGAAGTCAACAACAACCTCTTCCGCTACAAGCAGTTTGGCGATAGATATTACTTAATGAGCGCAGGGAATTTACCAACGTATCTGAGAAACAATATCTTTCTCATGCCGCAAGGCACATTTCTCGTGATGAATAGCGCTGGCGTACAGATGCAGAATAACATTGAACTCTATTCAGATGATCCACAGGTTTTCGAGGATTACTGTCGTTTTGCAAATCTATTTCATCCCGATGTGCCTGATTATCACTTAACTGCAGATTCACTGAACGCTATCGACCAAGGAATCGAGTACCCAGAGGCATTAGACAACGATTTAGATGGAGTTCCTGTTCCTCAGGGAGATGCACGGGATATCGGACCCTATGAATACAGTGGTGGTACGGGTAATGAAAACATCGTCTACATCGACCCGACCAACCAAAACGATCCCTTAGAAGACGGGTCGCTTGCTCACCCCTATGACTCATGGACCGATGTGTCCTTCCAAGACAACACCACCTACCTCCAAAAACGAGGCACTACGTGTGACCTTGGTTCATCGAACCTGCATCTCAGTGACCGCTATGGTGTCACCTTAGATGCGTACGGCACAGGAGATCGACCTATTCTCCAATCATCCAGTGGTGACAAGCTCATCGGCGGTGGACACATCCAGTACCTCTCGGTGAAAAACCTCCATCTCATTGCCACCAGCACACTAGATGACACTATGACCGGCATTATCAAAATCACCTGGATGGCTGATCCACTCTTACCCTCAGGTCACATCCACATCGAAAACTGTGAAATCCATGGACTGCTCCTCCCCTCTGATGACAACGGAAACGTGCGAGCCACAGCATTCAACGGCATTCGAATGCTTCCATCCGATCAAAACCCGGCTGGCTACTCTGATTTATCAGTGCTCAATTGTGACATCTACAACACTGATGACGACGGTATTTTCATGATTGACGTACAAAACGTCGAAATCGGCGGCTGTTACATCCACCATGTGAACCAAGAATGGGAGGCACCCTGGACCTACCAGGACTACTCCTCTGGTGACTGTGTCCACATGATCGGACTATGCGACGGGTTCCACGTCCATAACAACACCTTCGACAGACGAGATACCGCAAACAAATTCTGCTTCATCTACGGTACCGCTGGAAACGTCAACCAAGGAGCAACAGGAATCGTCGAGCGCAACACTATGTACCCACCCTTCGATGACATCGACCCACCAGGAGAACCCAGCGATGGCTGCGCCGTCATCTACATCAGCCCTGGCTCCAACATCATCATACGCTACAACAGATTCTACAATGACCAACCAGATGACCTTGTTGGCGGCGTCGGACAGATGTTCGGCGGTCTTGAGGTGTACTACAACACCTTTGACAACTTCCCCGATGGCATCGCCTTCATGTACCCCACGCGAGTCATCTGTACAAACAACGTGTTCAACATGCGGCTCTGCGACCGACAGTGGTACGGCCTGTTCTGCTTCGGCAGTCAACCACTGCAACCAGGCGAACGCAGTGTAATCAGTAACAACATCTTCAACTACCCACCAGGCAGAACCTTCCCGGTTATCCTACGGACACCAGAATCCTGTGACGTTGGACACAACCTCTTCGCCTATGATTTCCCCAACCGCATCGAACAAGGAGGAACACCTCACTACCCCCTCGACGCCAATGATTTCATAGGGGACCCAGAGTTCATCGATAATGACTTCCATATAAGCACTACATCTGCGGCAATCGGCAATGGACTCTACATACCAGAAATCGAAATCGATGGCGTCATCATGGATTTCGACGGGGACATCGTCGGCTCAAATGGACCCATTGAAATCGGAGTCGATGAAGTTGACGTCAGCACCCCATCCATTTATACAATATCTATTGCAACGGACGGACAAGGCTCTGTCCTCATTAATCCTGACCTCCCACAGTACCCAAGTGGTACGAGTGTGGAACTCACAGCAGTAGCAGCTCCAGGATGGCAGTTTAATCACTGGAGTGGAGATCTCTCAGGTAGCACCAACCCAGACACAATTATCATGGACAGCAACAAGACCATTACCGCACACTTCACACTACAACAGTACACACTCATCGTTGTCATCCATGGCAGTGGGACGGTGACGAAGAACCCAGATTATTCAACGTATGTCTACGGCGATGTCGTCCAACTCACCGCAACAGCAGACCCGGGTTGGATTTTCAACCACTGGGGCGGCAACACCTCAGGGACTGCAAACCCCACCAGCATTACGATGACCTGTAACAAAGTTGTTATCGCAAACTTCACACAAATCACATATGTACTCACAGTCAACAGTGGCACAGGATCGGGAAGCTACGCCCAAGGAACGGTTGTCTCCATCGTCGCCAATGCACCTCCCGCCGGACAGATCTTCGACCAATGGACCGGCACTGGTGCACCCTATGTCGCAAATGTCAACGCAGCAAGCACCACGGTGACCATGCCTGCGACTAACATTGCAGTCACAGCGACCTACACTGATTTACCACCACCACCGAGTGGTGTTGTTCTGTATTATAATTTCAACGAAGCAAGTGGTAACACAGTCATTGATCAATCAGGCAATGGATTCAATGGCATCATCAACGGAAATGCACTCAGGGTAGAAGGAGTAAGTGGTGGTGCGATTTCATTTGACGGTATCGACGATTACATTGAAGCAAGTGGTCTGAATCAATTTGAGGTAAAATCCATAGCGTTCTGGGCCAATGTTGGTCCAATTGTCAACAGCAATGATCACCAACCCATTGTACGGTTCCTCACAGATGCTCGTGATGGAAACATGATGATAGGAGACTGCTCCAACTACATCGGTGATGAAACCATTTCTGTCTTAAGCGGTGATCCTGCACCCTACTACCGGACGTTTACCCGAAGTACCTTTGACGCTGGTTGGCATCACATCGCCGCACGGTTCAACGAGGGAACAGGCAACTATCAGATCTTTGTTGATGGACAACTCCAACCCATGTTCAACGCTGGATCAGGCGGTGCTCTCTTCATCGAGCAGGTCTCCGACCTCTTCTTAGGAAAAATTGCAAATTATTACCTAGATGGCGTACTTGATGAATTCTCCTTATATGATGTTTCGTTGACAGATGCCCAGATACTTAATCTGTCGCAGAACACTCAAGAACAATACACACTTTCCATCTCTATTGATGGCGCAGGATCAGTCATTGTTAGCCCTGATCAACCAACCTATCACTCTGGTGATGTAGTTGAGCTCACGGCCATCCCTGATTCCAGCTGGGCGTTCAGTCACTGGTCAGGTGACCTTGGTGGAACTACAAACCCAGAGCAAATCACCATCACCAGCAATACAACCATCACTGCTCATTTCATGAACACACCCACGTATCAACTCACCGTTATCAACGGGACAGGCAGCGGGACCTACTCACAAGGAGCAATCGTATCCATCGCTGCAGATTCCGCACCCGCTGGACAAATCTTTTCTCTCTGGAGCGGAGACATACAGTACCTGGATGACCCCAGCGCGGCAGAAACCACGGTCACCATGCCTGCTCAAAACATCCAAGTGACAGCAACCTACCAGACTGCAACAACCTACCTTCTTACAGTCAACAGTGGTTCAGGAAGCGGAAATTACGTTCAAGGAACCATTGTTACCATTGTCGCAAACACACCTCCTGCGGGTTATACTTTCGACACCTGGACAGGAGACATCCAACACCTCGACGACCCCACCTCAGCATCCACCTTTGCGACCATGCCAGCAGACGATGTCAGCGTCACCGCGACCTACACACAAGGAACCGGTGATCAATATGAACTCATCGTCAACGATGGAACCGGCAGTGGGTTCTACTATGACGGTGACCTCGTCACCATCACCGCTAACCCGGCACCAGCAGGCACTGTGTTTGACCAGTGGACAGCACTCTACGCCATGGAAGACATCATAGAACCCAACCTCCCACAGACCACGATTACCATCAACCCACTGCACGCCAATGACGATGATCAGATTATCATCGGTGTCTACTACTTCGACCCCACGCAACCCCAAGGACAAACCATCTACATCGACCCAGAGAATGGCAACGACCCAGAGGAAGATGGGTCATTTGCCCACCCCTTTGACACCTGGGCAGACATCACCTCATACCAAGATGGGTACACCTACCTGCAAAAACGAGGCACCACCTGCTCAATCTCACACCGCATCGTCCTCAACTACAAGAAGTACATCACCTTTGGTGCGTACGGAACCGGGGACCGACCACTCATCACCTCGTCTCACTCTGAGGGCATTATCAGTGGATCTGCCTCCCGATACATCACGGTCCGAGACCTGCACCTCAACTCCACCAACAAGGGAACCGGCGGATTATTCTTCACTCGTCACTGGTACTCCAACATCCGCTGTGAACACCTGCTCTTTGAGAACTGTGAAATAGACGGCTTCTACAACGGTGTTCGCATCATACACGCCTTTGCCAATCTCATCTCCGTCGACATAAAAGTATTGAACTGTACTATCCATGACATCGCTGAAGACGGCATCTACATACAACATACGAACAACGTTGAAGTCGGCTACTGTAACATCTATCGAGTGAACCTTGATTTCTTCGTCTCACCAACCAACGCAATCGCACCTGGTGACAGCATCCAGCTTGCGGGACGTCACAGCGACTTTCTCATCCACCACAACATCCTTGACCGATCCTTCACCGGCTGTAAGTTCTGCTTCATCTCAAACACCGGTGGCGTCCCCTACTTCACCACCGGAATCTTTGAGCACAACTACTGCGTCTCCCCGCGCTCCGATGGAGAGGGAGGTGCTGTCCTCTATCTCCAACACGGCTCGGAAATCACCGTACGGTACAACATCCTCACCGCCAATACCAGCACTGGAGACCTAGGACTCCCCGGGATATGCGCCTACAAGGACACCAACTATGTCTACGGCAACATCCTCTACGATTTACCAGGTGGAATTTCTGTTGCCATGAATAAAAACGGATACATCTACAACAACGTCTTTGCCAACATCAATGAAGACGACATCTTCCTCAATGGTCCACAGATTGCACGGGTGAAAAACAACATCTTCTATTATGGTCCTGGGAAAACAGAACCATCTATCTACAATAATTACGCTGTTGACCTGGAAGTTGACCATAATCTTTTCAACTACCTCTACTCCGGACAAGGATACATCGGAACAGAGTACATCGTCGGTGACCCGCTCTTTGTTGATCCTTCAACCCATGACTACCATCTGATTGCTGGCTCACCAGCCATTGACAACGGCACCATCATCCAGATAATCACCGAAGATATCGACGGTGACGCAGTGCCACAAGGAGCAGGACCAGACATCGGCGTCGATGAAGTCGTAGGATCCACACCAACTTACTACATCCTGAGCATTGCTGCTGACCCCGTACAAGGAGGAACAACAACCCCTGCTGTCGGTAGCCATACCTACCTACAAGGAACCATAGTCTCACTGAGCGCCACACCTTTCGCGGGCTACAGTTTTGACCACTGGACAGGTGACGTGACACATCCAACTGCAGCGAGCACGACAATTACCATGGATGGGAATGAAACAGTCACTGCACACTTTACCCAGAACCAGTACACCCTGACTACCACTGTCAACCCGGTAGGAGCAGGAACCATAACGAAAAATCCAAATCAGGCTACCTACACGTACGGGCAGATTGTTCAACTCACCGCGAACGTCGACCCCGGATGGGAATTTGATCACTGGAGTGGCGACCTCAGCGGATCAGCCAATCCCACCTCTCTGATGATAACCGGGAACATGGCAGTCACCGCACACTTCACACAAAACCAATACACCCTCACCACAACTGTCAATCCCGCAGGAGCAGGGACGATTACAAAAAATCCAAACCAAGCTACGTATACCTACGGGCAAGTCGTCACCCTCACTGCGAATGCGGCCACCGGCTGGCATTTCGACCACTGGAGCGGAGACATCACCGGCACCACCAACCCCAACACTATCACCATCAACGGCAACAAAGCAGTCAC
Organism: Thermoplasmatota archaeon; assembly: GCA_016927555.1. Lineage (GTDB taxonomy): Archaea > Thermoplasmatota > E2 > DHVEG-1 > DHVEG-1 > SM1-50. The sequence continues at coordinate 64,278 of JAFGML010000039.1, read as the reverse complement.
CGCACACTTCACCCTCAACGGACCCTACACTCTCACCATCACGACAAGTGGTACTGGTTCAGGCACTGTTGACAAGAACAACTCAGGACCCTACTACTACGGCGCGAAAGTCACACTCTGGGCAAACGCCTCAGTTGGATCGACCTTCACTGGCTGGAACGGCGCACTCACCGGCACAGTCACCCCACAAACTCTCACCATTACAGGCAACACCAACGTCAACGCAGAATTCACCCTGACACAGTACTACCTTAACATCACCATACAAGGACAAGGAACAGTGTCCAAGAACCCCAACTACACAACCTACACCTACGGACAGGTAGTACAACTCACGGCAACCCCTGCTCTCCACTGGCAATTTAATCACTGGGGTGGCAACCTCACAGGCAGCACCAACCCCACCAGCATCACGATGACCTGTGATAAAGTTGTTATCGCGAACTTCACAGAAAATCACTACACTCTCTCCACTTCTATACAACCATCTGGAGGAGGAATTATCACTAAAGACCCAAATCAAACTACCTACATCTATGGACAAACTGTCGAACTCACCGCAGTCGCAAATGCCGGATGGACGTTTGATCACTGGAGCGGCGACCTCACTGGCACCACCAATCCTAATACTATCATTATTAATGGTAATATGCAGGTCACCGCACATTTCACCCAAGACCAGTATACCCTCACCATCAACATCCTTGGATTCGGAACGGTAACAAAAACACCAGACCAACCCACCTACACCTATGGGCAACTCGTCAGACTCACAGCAACACCAGCAACCGGATGGCATTTCCACCACTGGTCAGGAGATGTTGTCAGTAGCCAAAACCCAATAATCATTCGCATGAACGGAAGCAAGGTTGTAACTGCGAATTTCACACAAGACACGGGATACACCCTAGACATTACTATACAAGGATCAGGATCAGTCCTGAAAGACCCAGACTATACAACCTACACCTATGGACAAGAAGTGACCCTAACAGCAGTTCCTGCAACCGGCTGGAGCTTTGATCACTGGAGCGGAGACCTCACCGGCAGCACCAACCCCGACACAATCACCATCGTCCACAATATAACGGTCACTGCAAACTTCACTCAAATACCCACCTACCACCTCACCGTCATCAACGGGACAGGCAGTGGCTCGTACACGCAAGGAACAACCATCAACATTACCGCGAACACCCCGCCTGCAGGCTACATCTTCTACACCTGGACAGGAGATATCCAGCACCTCGACGACCCCAGCTTAGCATCCACCTTTGTCACTATGCCAGCAGATGATATCACTGTCAGCGCAACCTACACAGCTATCCAATACACCCTCACCATCAACACCAATGGACAAGGCACTGTCACCAAAGATCCAGACCAAGCAACTTACCTATATGGACAAGAGGTTACGCTCACTGCGAACGGAGCCACCGGCTGGCACTTCGATCACTGGAGCGGAAACATCACTGGTACGAACAATCCTACCACCATCATTATGGATTGCAATAAAATCGTCAACGCACACTTCATTCAGAACCAGTACACCCTGACGACCCCCGTCGACCCCGCAGGAGCAGGGACCATTACAAAGAATCCAAATCAGGCTACCTACACATATGGGCAGATTGTACAAATCACCGCAAACGAAAACCCTGGCTGGAGCTTCAACCACTGGAGCGGAGACCTCAGCGGATCTGCCAACCCGTCGTCTCTGACGATCACCGGAAACATGGCACTCACCGCACACTTCACCCAAAACCAATACACCATTAGAATCACCGTCGACCCAGCGGGAGCAGGAACTATCACCAAATATCCAAATCAACCAACCTATACGTATGGACAAGATGTACAACTCACTGCCACCTCCATGACCGGTTGGCATTTTGATCACTGGAGTGGAGATTTATCTGGCAGTGCCAACCCCACGACCATTACCATGAATGGCAACAAAGCAGTCACGGCACACTTCTCATTAAATGGCCCATACACACTAGCCATCACAACCAGCGGAACAGGTTTGGGAACTGTTGACAAGAACAACTCAGGGCCGTACTACTACGGCGCGAAAGTCAAATTCTGGGCGAACGCCTCAGTTGGATCGACCTTTACTGGATGGAGTGGAGCCCTCAGTGGCACCGTCACCCCACAAACACTCACTATCACAGGAAACTCTGTAGTTGACGCAGAATTCACCATTAACCAATACACACTTACCATCCTTGCTCAAGGCAGCGGGACCGTCGCCAAAAACCCAGACCAGTCCACCTATGTGTATGGTGATACGGTACAACTCACGGCCAGCCCTGACCAAGGCTGGAGCTTTGATCACTGGAGCGGAGATGTATCTGGCAGTACGAACCCAACGACAATAACCATGACCAGCAACAAAGTAGTTACCGCACACTTCACACAAAACGAATACACACTCAGTATCACAGTTATTGGAACCGGCATCGTCACCAAAAACCCAAACCAACCCGCCTACTACTACGGCGATGTCGTCGAACTCACTGCAACACCAGTCAACGGATGGAGCTTCGACCACTGGGAAGGAGACCACACCGGCAACACAAACCCCGATACCATCACCATCACCGATGACATGACCATTATCGCAAACTTCACAGAAAATGAATTCACCCTCAGCATCTCCCAAACCGGCTCAGGTACAGTGACAAAGAACCCAGAGCGAATAACATACACAAATGGTACACTAGTCACCCTCACCGCCATCCCAAATTCTGGCTGGAGCTTTGCCTCATGGATTGGTACAAATAATAACAACATCAACCCAACCACCATCAACATGACAGAGGATAAAACCGTCACCGTCACCTTCATTCAAGACTCAGGCGCCCCACCAGGCAACAACCCACCACCGGCAAACGATCCACCCACTGCCAACGCCTCAGCAGGCGAACCCTACCAAGGCATCATCGGACAACCCATCCTCTTCAACGGCTCATACAGCTCAGATGACGGGACCATCGTCCTGTACACCTGGGACTTCGGTGACGGGACAACAGGTACAGGAAAGACCATCACCCACAGCTACCTCACCGCAGGAGTCTTCACCGTCACCCTCACCGTCAAAGACAACAATGGTGCCACCGACACGGACACTACCACCGCAACCATCACCACAACCGCAAACCAACCGCCACAGGCACCACGCATCCAAGGACCCTACAACGGCACAACCAACACCCTCTACACCTTCTTTGTGACCGCTAGTGACATGGACGACGATGACCTTCAGTACACCATCCACTGGGGAGACGGCAGCCCCACCACCATCACCGACTTCCATGAGAACAACACCTCAGCACCGGTCACCCACAGCTGGACTGCCCCAGGGATCTACAGTATCACCATCACCGCCTCTGACAACCACAGCAACTCCACAGCCATCGGACGCACCATGCTCATCGATGTTCTCCTCGTCGGAGCACTCGGCTACCTCACCGATGACGACGATGACACCGTGTACGACACCTTCCACCACACCACCGACAACCTCTCCACAGCCGTCAACCTCGAAGAGGGGTGGTACCTCCTCGATGTAGATGGGGACGCCACCTGGGACTACCGTTTCAACGCAGAAACCGGACAACTCCAAGCCTACAGCACAGCAGAACCCCAAGCCACCCTCGCTCTCCTCCCCGTCCTGCTGACCATCCTCGCAGTGATCACCATCAGCATCCTGCTTGCCATCCTGATTATTGTCCGTCGGAAAAAACACGCTTCCTAAGAAAAAAAAGTCATCAGCAATCCTCTCATCAGCCCTGAACCCTCAGAGAAACACCTCTCTAAGGGACCCTCTCTTTGTGCTCAAAAGACCGCTATAGAGAAGGGGAGTATTGGTTGATTTTTTCTCTTCCCAACGTTCTATTGTTATTAAGAAACACCGAAAAATCGTTTCAATAGAAAAGTAAAATGGTGGGGGCCACCTGCAGAGAAAAAAAGTGCTTTCTTAAGATAACAGACGAGAATCAAATAACGTAAAACTTATATCGTATGAGAATATAAGGGGTGGCGAGGAAGGTAACCTTTATGGCAATAGGCTTTGTCCTGATAAGTGCTGCACCCGCACATGAACATGAAGTCTACAACAAGCTCTCCAAGGTACCTCAGATCATCGAACTCCATCCACTCTTTGGAGAATATGATCTCATCGCTAAAATCGAAGCAGATGACTTCGAAAGCCTTGGGGACATCGTGGTCAATAAGATACGGTCTATTGAAGGAGTGATTGATACAAAAACACTCACGGGAACAAAATTTTAAGGAGTTGAAAAAAAATGGAAGGATTAGCACAATATTTTCTAAGCATGATGACGCTGGTGTTTGCCATCGCAAGTATCATCGCAGGAATCTTTACCGCCTACTTTGGGTCTGGGAAAAGCAGAGCAGTCGGAGCAATCCTGATTATCATTGGGTTACTCGTCGGCGTCATTTTCCTCTGGGGCGCCAATGTGCTTAGCAGCTTCATGGGCATGCCTCCACTGGAGATCCTCCAGTTCACCGGCACGGTGATTAACGGTGTTGTCGCCGTCGTTGGTGCGGTTGTTGGAGCATTGATCGCACTAGGGATCTTCCTGCTTGCAATCATGAAGGCGTAGAGTTACACCATCTGCAAAAACAGTTCATGAACTCTGAGGTCGTTGGTGAGCTCAGGGTGGAACGACAAGGCTAGGTAGCTGCCCTGCCTGGCCATCACAATTTTTTTATCAACCTGTGCTAATATTTTACAGGAGCCCCAGACTTTTGTAATAACAGGTGCGCGGATGAACACCGCGTGAAACGGCGCGTCAAACCCAGTGATGTCAATAAATCGTTCAAAGGATTCTTTTTGTCGTCCGAAGGCATTGCGCTGCACCTGCATCTCCATTGCTCTCAGGAGCTGGACATCTCCTTTGGTGTCCGATAGCTCTGTTGCAAGCAACGCGCATCCCGCACAAGTCCCCATCAGAGCGATATCGTTCTGCTCCATTCGCTTCTTAATAGCCTGATGGAGTCCTGCATTGACTAAAATCCGAGAAATCGTTGTGCTCTCCCCACCAGGGATAATCAAGGCATCACACGCCTTCATATCCTGTGGCTGTCGAACAGAAACAACCTTCCCGGACCGATGGTCCCGTCGTAACGCCTGGGTCATGCACATCAGGTGTTCTGAGACAGCCCCCTGCAGGGACACGACTCCAATGGTGAGTATTGTTACCAGCCTCGTTCAGCGAGCAGTTGCTCTTTGGGAATCGTGCCAATGTCAAGACCAAGCATCGCCTCACCCAGGTTTTTACTCACCTCAGCGATTATCTTTGCATCGTCGTAATGGGCGACGGCCTCAACGATTGCTTTGGCGCGCTGCTGCGGGTTCTTTGATTTAAAGATACCAGAGCCGACGAACACCCCGTCGCTGCCCATCTGCATCATAAGAGCTGCATCCGCTGGTGTCGCAATCCCACCTGCAGCAAAATTGACCACAGGGAGACGTTGCAACTTTTTTATTTCCTTTAAAATTTCATACACCTCTTTTTTCACCATGGCGTATGTTGAATCGGCAAATACCTGTGTTTTTTGTTGTACATTTTGATTCGTGAGGGTTTTGTATGACGTCACATAGCTTTGAGCATACTCTGCCGCTACTTTCTGTAATTGTACATTCTGCATCGGTTGTAAAGATGCAATCATGGTCGTGACCATGTGTTGATGGCGGACCGCTTCGATGATATTGCCGGTGCCTGCTTCTCCTTTTGTCCGAATCATGGCTGCTCCCTCGAAGATACGTCGTGTTGCCTCGCTAAGGTTGCGGCATCCGCAGACAAACGGGATGGTGAATGTGCGCTTGTCGATATGGTAGAAAGGGTCTGCTGGGGTAAGTACCTCTGACTCATCGATCATGTCCACCCCGAGGGCTTCGAGTGCTTGAGCCTCGACGAAATGCCCGATGCGTGCTTTTGCCATCACCGGGATGCTCACCGTGTCAATAATCTCTTTGATGATGGTAGGATCAGCCATGCGTGCGACGCCGCCATGGGCACGGATATCTGCAGGGACACGTTCGAGGGCCATGACTGCGACTGCCCCGCTCTTCTCTGCGATTTTCGCTTGGTCTGCAGTGGTGACATCCATGATGACACCACCTTTCTGCATTTTCGCAAATCCTCGTTTCACGAGGTCAGTGCCGTGTCTGAGTTTTGTGATATCTAGTGTTTTCATGGTTCCTACCCCAAGAAATGGTTGAATCCTCAGGGGGATATCAACTCCCCTCTCTTAAGAACTCCGGTGATATAAAAAGATATCGTACAGTACTAGGGAAGAAAGAAAAAGAAGAGGGAACACAGTTGTTTATACTGCAATGGTGTTGATCTGTTTTTTATACTCTCCGTTGGGGATCTTCTTATTCAGGTAGGCGTCGTAGGCCGCGAGGTCGAAATGCCCATGGCCGCTGTTTGTGAACACAATGATCTTCTTCTCTTTTTTCTGTTTACAGATGCGTGCGTAATCGATGACTGCCCGGATAGCGTGTGCTGACTCAGGGGCAACCAGGAATCCTTCTGTGCGGGCGAACAGCACTGCTGCTTCAAAGACTTCTTGCTGGGTATACGCGAGTGCTTCCATGTAGCCTTCTTTGGTGAGTTTGGAGAGCAGTGGTGAGTCTCCGTGGTAGCGTAATCCTCCTGCGTGGATTGCCGGGGGAACAAAGTCGTGACCGAGGGTGTACATTTTGAGGAGGGGGGTCAGCCCAACACTGTCCCCGTAGTCGTAGCGGTAGTCACCTTGGGTGAGTGTTGGGCAGGCGAGGGGTTCAACGGAAATAACCTTGAGGTCAGGGTGTTTTTTGTTGATTTTGTCTTGAATGAAGGGGAAGCAGGAGCCTGAGAAGTTGCTGCCGCCGCCGACACAGCCGCAGAGAATATCAGGGTATTTTCCTAGGAGTTTGAACTGTTGTTTCATTTCAAGACCTATCACGGTCTGATGGAGCACCACGTGGTTGAGGACTGAGCCTAGTGCGTAGTTGGTGTTGTCATGGGTGGCTGCGTCTTCGACTGCTTCGCTGATAGCTATGCCTAGGCTTCCTGTGGTCTGGGGGTCTTTTTTGAGGATCTCTCGTCCTGCGTTGGTGAGTGTGGTTGGACTAGGGTAGACTTCTGCTCCCCAAGTTTCCATGAGTACACGTCGATAGGGTTTTTGCTCGTAGCTGCATTTGACCATGTAGACGCGGCATTGGAGACCAAACAGATGGGTGCTGAACGCAAGTGCTGAGCCCCATTGTCCTGCACCTGTTTCTGTGACGAGGCGCTCTTTGCCTGCTTGTCTGTTGTAGTAGGCTTGAGCGACTGCGGAGTTGGGTTTGTGGCTGCCTGGTGGGCTGGTGCCTTCCCATTTGTAGTAGATTTCTGCTGGTGTCTTGAGTGTAGCTTCGAGTCGTCGTGCTCGGTACAACGGGGTTGGTCTCCAGAGGCGATAGATGTCTCGTACTGCTGGTGGGATGGGGATGTAGCGTTGTCTGCTGACTTCTTGTTTGATGAGTTCGAGGGGGAAGATGGCTTTGAGGTCATCAGGTGTGATAGGTTGTTTTGTTTGTGGATGGAGTGGTGGGTCGAGGGGTGTTTTGAGATCTGCTTGGATGTTGTACCAGTGTTTCGGGATGTCGTTTTCGTCAAGGATGATTTTTGTGTGCTTCATACTCTTGTATATGGGTGTTGTACCTATATAAAATTTTCTAAAATTGTACATTGATGTATAATTTTATACATTATTTGGAGGAAAAACTAAGAAAAACACAGTGCATTTATATACCATCAATGTACTCTTCTGTACCATGTGGAAACAAATAGAACACTACTTCACGGTGTATCCCCAGCGGAAAAAAATCGCACAAAAACTCCTCGAATACGGCGTACGCATCGCACACAACAGCTTCGCCTGCGGCACCATAGAACTCTCAGACTCCAAGATCGCACGAGCGTTCGATGTGGACAGACGCGCGGTGACCGCTACTCGAGATATCATCAGAAATGAACCTGAACTTTTTAACATCTTCTCTCACCTCACCCCCACCTGCCACCTCAAAGAAGTTGCCTCTCACCTGCACTGGGGGGTCATTGAAATCATCCCGACAGACCCTAGCACACCAGGCATCCTTGCTGATGTGGCCACGATCATCGCCAAGCATCACATCAGCATCAGACAAGCCATTGTCGATGACTTTGAATTCACCGAAGAACCACGGCTGTTCATCATCACTGAAACGCAACTTCCCGGTACTCTTCTCCCAAGAATAAAAGCTGCAAAAGGAGTCAAAGCAGTACTCATCTATTAAAAAAAAAAAAAAAAATTACGCGATCGTAACCTCCTTACACAAGTACACATCCTGGATCGCATGCAACAGCTTCACACCCTCCTCAAACGGCTTCTGAAACGCTTTTCTCCCAGAGATCAGGCCACAGCCACCAGCCCGTTTATTGATCACTGCCGTCCGCACCGCTTGCGCGAGATCATCCTTCCCAGACGCACCACCAGAGTTAATCAACCCGACACGCCCCATATAACAGTTCGCGACCTGATACCGCGTCAGATCAATCGGATGATCAGACGACAGCTCCGTGTACGCTTTCTCACTGTACTTCCCGTACTTCACACCACCCTTGTTCAACGCAAGATACCCACCAGTCAGCTCAGGAAGCTTCTGCTTCACAATATCTGCTTCAATGGTCACCCCGAGGTGGTTGGCCTGACCCGTGAGATCAGCAGCAGTGTGGTAATCCTTGCCATCCGCTTTGAACGCTGAGTTGCGCAGGTAACACCACAGAATCGTCGCCATCCCCAGCTCATGGGCATAGCGGAACGCCTGGCTGACCTCCTGGATCTGCCGTGTCGACTCCTTCGAACCAAAGTAAATCGTACACCCAACCGCAGCAGCACCCATCTCCCACGCCTGGTCCACACCAGCAAACATGATCTGATCAAAACTATTCGGATACGTGAGCAACTCATTATGGTTAAGCTTCACAATGAACGGGATCTTATGCGCGTACTTCCGTGACACCGCACCAAGCACACCCAACGTCGAAGCAACAGCGTTACACCCGCCGCTGACCGCCAGCTTCACAATGTTCTCAGGATCAAAGTACATTGGATTAGGAGCAAACGACGCGACCGCGGAATGCTCAATCCCCTGATCCACGGGTAACACAGATAAGTACCCGGTGCCAGCTAACCGCCCATGGGTGTACAACGCCTTCAGGTTCCGCAGCACCTGACTATTCCTATCGGAATGGACAAACACCTCATCAACGAACTCTGGTCCTGGCGTATGCAAGGATTCCTTAGGTATTTTCGTACACGTATGCTTCAACAGCAAGTCAGACTCAGCACCCAAATACCCTTTAATGGTCTCAAGATTTCCTTTCATAACCACTCCTGCTTCCTCAAGCTGTGACACGGTACCTTCACCTCAGAACACACTCCTGAATACTCTGTAGCACATAAAACTTTCTACCAAGAAAAAAGGAGGAACCTAGGACACTAGCAGACTGCCTTCTTCATGTCGCTTCTGCAGCTTCTGCAGCATATCTTTCGTCATTTCCGCAAGACCATACCGCGGTTTCCACCCCCACTCCTTACGCGCAGCACGATCATCAAGGGACCGAGGCCAGGAATCAGCGATCGCCTGACGGAAATCAGGTCTGTACTCACAGGTGAACTCCGGGATGTGCTTCTGAATCTCTGTCGCCAGCTCCTCAGCAGAAAAACTCATGGACCCAATGTTAAAATCACAGTGATGCTTCAAGTTGAGCACATCAGCGTCCATCAAATCCAATGTTCCTTTCAAACAATCAGGCATGTACATCATCGGCAACACCGTATCCCCACGGACAAAACATGTGTACTTCTTCTCGGTGATCGCCTTGTAGAAGATCTCAACCGCATAGTCAGTCGTCCCCCCACCAGGCAGCGTCTCACTGCTGATGATGCCTGGGTAGCGCAACCCTCGCACATCCAGGTTGAAGCGCTTCACGTAGTAATCACCAAGCAGCTCTCCAGCAACCTTGGTCACCCCGTACATAGTTTTCGGACGCAGAATCGTCTCCTGCGGCGTGTTATCCCTCGGGGTTTCAGGGCCAAACACAGCTATAGAACTGGGGACAAACACACGCACCATGCTATGCTCACGAGCCACCTCTAAGCAGTTGTACAACCCGTTGATGTTCACATCCCAACACAACAACGGTTTTTCTTCTCCTACCGCAGACAGAATCGCAGCCATGTTATACATGGTATCAATGTCATAGTCAGTGACGACTTTTTCAATCGTCTCACGTTTTGAAATATCAATGTACTCAAAAGGACCAGAGTTCAACAGCTCCTCACTCGGCTTGGTTTTTCTTCCTGTCGCAAGCACATTCTCATTGCCGTACTTCTTTCGTAACAGCATGGTGAGCTCTGATCCAATCTGCCCAACAGCACCTGTCACCAGGATTTTTTTCATCCGCGTCTGTGGCATACCACTACACCCTGAAATTGTCTTATTCCACAGGTATCCTGCTAGCCTATAGAAACTTTACTGTTCCTCAAAGTATTCAGCATCCTCAGCAATCCCATCCAATGCTTTGGGGGCACCAGGGCTGATGATGTAGCCTCTTTTCTTCTTCCTCCAGAGCGCCCACCGCGCTAATACCAAGGGGAGGATGAGAATCGAACTAATAAAAGCATAAATAAGGGTGATAGCGGTAATGATGCCGAACTGCTGCTGCGGCGGGATAGGAGCAAACGCCAGAATCCCAAACCCACACATGGAGGCAAGCGCAGCAATAGAAATCGCACTCCCGGTCCATGAGATCGTCTCAGTCACTGCCTTCTTCACATCCCCGGTTTTGTCAGCAACCAGGCGGAACCGCGAGGTGATGTAGCAGGAGTAATCAATACCCACACCAATCGTAATACTGGTCACCGTGATCGTCAAGATATTGAGGGAATAGCCGATGAAATACATGCTACCCAGCACCCAGATAATAGAAATACTCACAGGAATCATACCAATTAATCCTAGTACTGGATTGCGGTAAATCAACGACAGCATGATGGCCGCCAGAATAAAACAAATGGCGGTGGAGAGAATCTGACTTTCGGTCATATTCTGCAGTATCGTCAAGGTGATCAGTGTCGTCCCAGTGACGATCGCCTCAGCCTCACCGTAGTCTGTCAGATCGTCGTTGAGCTCCGCACTCAACGTTTCAAACTCCTTTGTGACATCATCCACACCTAGGGGTAAATCAATATACACGCGAATCATGGTGGCAGTAAACAGTGTCCCGTCCCTGGATAACACACCTTGAACCTGCATCGCATAGGCATCATTCTCGTAGAGATAGGAGTAGAGACGATAGACATCATCATCAGTAGCTGGCAGACCCGTGGACTCATCAATCTGAAACCGGGAGACAAGAGAGTTATTATTCTCGACTGCTTGACGGATAATCGTAAAGATGCTCTCAGCTTTTGGACTCTGATCAGTCTTTCGAGCAACGTACACATCATCAGTCAACTGCTCATGCGTCTGTTTGATGCCCTGTAACGCCTGCACGGTGGCAACATTGCCCTCAATGAGGATGTACTCCTGCTCTTGACTCGAGAACGGGAACTCCTCTTCTATGGTTGAAAACAGACGGACGGCAGGGTTATCCTGAGGGATGAACTGCGTCATGCTGAACCCTGATTTGAGCTGTGATACTGCAGTCCCCATGACCAAGCAGAGGATGATGGTCACCAGGAAGACTTTCTTCTCATGACGCATCAACACCTGGGCGACACGCCCCATGGTTGCTGCCATAGAAAACGAGCGATTCTTCTGAGTAGTGTTGAGGTGCTGCTGTCGACGATCAACAATGTAGCGGAGTGCCACCAGAAACGTCATGGTGATGACAAAGGTGTACGTAATACCCAGGGCTAGGAAAATCCCGAAGTCTCGTACGGGCGGCAGGGTCGCGCTGAGGAACGACAGGAACGCCACAAACGTGGTGAACCAGGCTAAGAAGATAGCAATCCCAACTTCTTTTATAGAAAGGCGAATGGCGTCTGCCGGTGTTCGTCCTTTGCGTATCTCCAACCGGTAGTTGTACAAAATGTTCACGGAGTACTCAACACCCAGCCCGATGTTCAAGGGAAGCAACGCAACAGCAATCACACTAAATGAAATCCCAAGCAAGGCCATGGTTCCAAACAGCCAGATGCAGGAGAACGCAAACACGAGGATAGGGAGGAACACGTAGGAGGGTTTTCTGAACGCTACAAACAGGATGCCGAGGATGAGAATGAATATCATTGGACCGATGATCGTATTTGCCTCCATGGTCACATCGTTGATTTGCGTTGTGACAATCCCTTCACCCGTGGCTTCAAGGGTGATGCTGGAGTGTTGTGTATCAAAGGTCTCAATCGTGCGTTGGATGTTCCCATTGACTCTGGAGAGAAGTTCCGTATTAGAAGTATCAACCTGCAGTTGCACGATGATGATGCTGGACTGCGGTTGGTGTGTCTGTGGATAGTCTGATGAGATAAATGAGAGGGCATTGATTCGTAAATCCGAGAACAACTGAGGCAACACAGCATAGATGGTCGGTGAGACTCCTGAGTCTGGTACACCATCAGTCAACGTCCAGAACGGTTCAAGTGAGGTAAGAGAGAAGGTTGGCGCTTCCATTTCTGTGCCGTGCATCATCTCGGAAAACGAGGAGAGATCATCCACAGCAATCCCGTACCGCTCGAACAGACGTGCCGCAAGGCCACCAAGAACAGGGCGACTGAGCAATCGTTCCAAGCGATCAAAGAGAAAGCTGGTGTTGACCACCACACGGCTGCCGGGACGATGGAGCAGGGGAGTTGAATAGTACCTGACCCCTGCTGAAAAATTATTTAATTTCGCGGGGAGTTCAAAGGACCCATATCGAGGAGCTATCCCGTACGTAGCAAGCTCGTGTCGTGACACTGCAACGGTGATGGTGTTGTGAGAGGAATCAAACGTAACGTTCGCTGAGGTCAGCGGCAGGGGAAACGAGAGGTCTTGTCCAGGCGGCTGAACCCAGAGGTACGCAGAAGCTGCATAGGAATTCCGAATGGTTCGTCGTTCTTTCAGGAGGTGCCGCAGATTCTCAAGGAGGCCTTGGCCAAGTTCCCATGAAGGCGACGTTGGTTGAATCCGTACAGCGAGTTGATACTTCATGGCGTATTCAGGAGGAAGTAAGATGTTTTCAAACCCCAAGAACCATTCCATCGCGTTCACGCGAGAGAAAGGGGGAGTAAGCGGGGTGGTGATATCCTCCAGCGAATAGACTTCAAAGGAAAAGTGAAAGGTTGTCGCGTCTTTTTGAAGGTAGCAGTTCTTAAGGTCCGCACTCTCAACTGACTGTGTCCTGAGACCACGAGCATAATCAACGGGTTCATTGGGATCATCCGTAGGAAACAGAGCAACACGTTCTGAGGACTGTTCAGTGAGTAAATCATGAATTGCACTCTGAAGTTGCTCATCTGTGCACGTATCTATGGTTTTGTTAAATTCCATTTGGCAGATGATGTCGACAAACGTGGTCAGGGAGATGCTTGCGTTGACTTCTGGGATGTCCATGAAGTTTTTAATCAACTGATATTGGTCTCGTACGACTTGGGGGGTTATCGTGCTTGTTGCCTGCTCCTTTTTGAGATAAACGATGACGGTTTGGTAGCTCATCCCAAAGTAGTCTAAAACGCGGTCGTTTGCCTGCACTTGAGCGTTCTCTGGAGCGAAATCCTCAAAGTTGGTTTGAAATTTCAAGGAAGGAAGATTGAGAGAGAACCCTATGGTAATCAGGAGAATGAGGATGACAACCGCCCACGGTCGTTTTTCAATGATTCTGCCGAGTTGTTCTAACATAGTCGTCTCTCGTTGTGTAAGGTTTCTTTTCCCTATGTGTTTATTAGGAGAAGGGTGGTGCCCCGTATCTGTTGTGTTATTATATTCTTTTGCTCAATATATTAATATTGTTATATGAAAAAAGGAGAGTGCCTCTAGATAGACACGACTACAACCAGGTAGCTCTTCCTACAAAAAGAAACACACTTGGGGGGCGGAGAGGCCTATGGCAGGGTTTCAGCTTCGAAGTACAGGTAGATGATCCCCGTGTGCTGACCGCTGTAGTCAATCACCTGTTCAATTTCTATTTCGATTTGCACCCAGACGTAGTCAGACAGATTACTGACCGCGTTGGTGTTGTTCCTAGAGAACCGCACATGAGCGGTCTCATCCCAGGTGGTGTTACAGCTGTTGTTGGCACGATCAGAGACATTGCTACACATGTCGCTGGCGTTGTTATTCCCTGGGGCCAGTATCCAGGCGGTGGTATTACTGACATTGACAACGGTTCCATTATTGAACATATACACAGTACTGGGATCGGTGGTGTTCAGGTGTGCATCAGCATCACGATCACCATGGAGCCAGATCTTCATGTACGTCCAATTCGAAGACATGACATTGATGTGCGTGATGTTCACAGGGAATTGTTCCTCATTGACTATGCCAAAGGCTGCGCTGTAGGTGAACGATTGATTGGTGCTGAAGTTTCCAAAAGCAAGTCGGAGTGCTGCTGTGGTGCCGTTCGTTCCTGAGATGCGTAGCAGTCGGATGTTATCAGACGCATTGTCTGATCCAATGAAACGGAGGTTCCCATCTGAGGGGTGAACGATGTTGTAGTCGTAGCCAAGTCGGGTGACGGCGTACTGTGTGGCCATTACCATTGCAGTAACCAGGACAAGCATCCCGATGATGAATAACCGTCTACGGATGGTCATGTGCTACCTCTTCCTTCCGTGTCTCGTGTTGACATGTTACTTTCTGGCAAAATGTTATTTAAAGCTTAGCCGCGAAAATAGCACAATGACAAAATGACGTCAAAAGTAACTACAAAAAAAATCAGAAGGAAAATACCAAAAAAAAACTTGCCTCTCTAGAGACTAGGGTGTAGCCCTACGTCTTTTACCAACGAAGGGATAATCTCCTCCCAAAACAAGGCAGTCAGATGGACTCCTTTCACACCAGACACCTTTTTTAAAGACCGCAGAGTTTCCAAAGCAATCGCATAACCTTCTTCCTTGGGATTCAACGCACTCTTCATTCTCTGATACACCGCATCCGGTACATCAGCTCCCGGTACATGAAATTTCATCCGCTCAGCCATCTTCACGGATTTCAACGGTGTGACACCAGCAAGGATGTGGACTTCCTTATCAAGACCCAAGGAACGCACCGCATCCATCCAGCATAAAAATTTCTCCACATTATACACGCTTTGCGTCTGAATAAACTGAGCGCCTGCAGCAATTTTTTTCTGCAGTCGCATCAGCTGCAACTCAAGTGGATCAGCATAGGGATTCGCCGCGGCACCAAGAAACACCTCAGGACGCGTCGCACGCAATTTATCACCACTCTGAAATACACCACGATCCCGCATGTCGCCAATCATGTGCAGCAGCTGAATAGAATCCACATCAAACACCCCTCGTGCGGAAGGATGATTCCCAAACGACTGATGATCACCCGTCAAACACAGCATGTTCCGAACCCCCAGGGCAGCCGCACCTAGCACATCACTTTGCAGCGCAATACGATTCCGGTCACGACACGTCATCTGCATCACCGGCTCCAGCTTCATCTGGAGAAGAATAACACTTGCTGCAAGGCTGGACAGCCGGACAACCGCCGTCTGATTATCCGTGACATTAAACGCATGGGCAAACCCTCTCAGAAGCGTTGCTTTCTGCCGAATCTTCTCTGCATCTGCTCCTTTTGGAGGACCAATCTCAGCAGTCACGACAAACCGGCCTTCTGCAAGCACCTGTTCAAGAGTACTACGAAACCCCATGTCAGAGTCTCCGTTTCATCTCCAAGGACTTCGACCAATCCTTCGGTGGTTGAAGAACAGCAAGCTGGTCAAGATTTCCTTGTTGTTTTGCTTTCTGATAGATGGTGTCCCAGACACACTCCATCGTCGAATCCACCTCACACTTCCCACCAACAGATCCACCACAGGGGCCATTCAGCATCAACTTCGGACAACGGGAAAGTGGACAAAGGCCACCAAAAGAATCCAAGAGGCACTCCCCACATATTATACATCGTTTATCAAACTCGGTAGTCCGAGAAATCTCCCCTAAAAACATCGTATCTGTACCTGCTCGCACCTCTTTTGTGGGAAACAGTTCAGCGACCGTTTGCACTCCGTTGCCACACGCAAGAACCAGAATCACCTCAGCTGAACGCACCTGCTGGTCATACGTCTTCAGCATCCGCTTATCGTTCATCAGATGACAAGCAGGATCCAACACAACCCAGCCAGAGACCACAATGTCATGGCTCTCAAGTACTGTCTTTAACGACACCACTTCCCCCTCACCACCTGTGTGACAGAGCGTTGCGCATTCACTGCACCCAACGAGAAACACTGTTCTACCAGACAGATTTTTTACTAGTGTCTCAACATCTTTTTGTTTTGTAATAATCATATAGAGCGTGGATAAGCGTCACTATTTATAAGAATATGTTTTGGACGGAGCGAAGAGGGATTATCGAGTGATACAAAAAAAAACATTTGACAAGAAAACTATTAAACATTACAGAGGTTACAGCACCTGTAGAGACCCATGCAGAACACTGTCGTCCAATACATCCTGGATAACATTCTCCTGTTCCTCCCCTTAGGGATCACTGGCATCATTGTGACGCTCATCCTCTTTTTTACTGGTAAAAAACAGGAGGAACCACTGCCTGAGAACTTATCAACTGACTATACAACCATGCTCAAGAGAAAGGTCAATCTCTACTTCGTCCTGTACCTGTTCATCTGGATTACGATCATCATCATCGGGGCACTCTCACAGTTTGTCCCAACGATTCTGGGAGCGATACTCGCCAGCATTCCTCTCATCGTGATGCTGTTGTTAAAATACAAGACAACCAGAGCTAAGGTGTCATAATACCATGATATTCCTAGAGATCAACCAACAGTTTGGAGAAGGCACAAACCTCCTTGCGCTGTTCATTGGTATCATCGCTATCGCGTGGATCGTCCTTGTCGTTCACTCCTACAAAACCTACGGGTGGAAAAAGACTATCATGTACTTCCTGCCTATCATCATCGCCACCTTATTCATTGAATCAGCGGGAGTAGCCAGTGAGCGGTACTACTACCCAGGGTACATCATATATCTCTCGGTTGTTAATGGCGGTGTCCCACTCATTATCTTGCTAGCGTGGAGTGTGAATCTCTTCCTGTTCATGAACATGGGACGACATGTGATTGCCCGTCTCTATCACAAACGAAATCTCATGCAGATTCTGTTGATCTCAGCAACCGCAGGGCTCTTTGGCGTCTGTCTCGATCTCCTGGAGGACCCCATCGCCCATTACAACAACTGGTGGATCTGGAAAGAATCTCTCACAGGCATTCGATTCTATGAGGTTCCCATTCTGAATTTCATCGGATGGTTCGTGTTGATTTTCTTTATGTCTGTCGCAACCTTACTCATCGAACGATCACGGTTCACAGAGAACAGAAAGGTGCTCCTTGCCATTACCTCTATTTCCATTACAGGGACTATCGTGTTTGTCATCCATGGCGCCCTCGTCCGACTGTTTGAGTACACTGGTTTCTCGTAACACAATTTCTCCTCCGAGAAGGTCGCAACGCAAAACCAGTAAAGTAATAAAGGCTGTTTTCTATTATACGGCACTATGGGCATAGGGACCTTAGCAGTTGCATGGGTACGCATGATTCGCCCACCGATACTCTTTCTATGTGCCTTTGGAGCTGTGGTCAGCGCTCTGAACTGTGCCGTCTATAACGACATCAGCCTCTCTATAGTCCAACTTCTCCTCCTCATAGTCGCACCAGCACTCCTCTCGACAGGTACGATGTTTCACAACGACATCACCGATTTAGACTCTGATAAAGTAAACCGACCACATAAACCCGTCCCCTCAGGAATCCTCAAAGAAACAACAGTGTACTACACAGGCATTATCTTGATGGTCTTCTCGATTTTTGCCGCAGCCTTCGTCAACTACGCGGACACAGGGCAGATCAACTGGCAGGTGGCCCTGCTCACCGTGGCGCTGGTGATCATCGGGTTGTACTACAACTACTATGGAAAGCACCATGGACTCATCGGCCATATGGCCGTTGCCTTCGGCGTCGGCGCGATACCCTACTGGGGCGGTCTGGCTGTGTTTCCCGAGCAACCACTGCTCATGCTGCCACTCGCCTTGGCTATCTTCTTCCAAGAAACAGGCAGAGAAATCATGGTGTGTGCCGGGGACTACATCGGCGATCTGAAAGCAGGGTTCAAAACAACACCTGTGCGTCTTGGACGGAAACGATCAATGCAGCTGGCCTTACTGTTCTACCTGCTGTTCATCCCTCTCTTCCCGTTGTCAGCGTACGACTGGGCAGGTGTCCACATGCCTCAAGTATTTGGCACCGTCTACCTCATTGGAGGAGGGCTACTCGCTGCAGCACTGATGCTCACCTGGCTGCTGACGTATCGAGTGGTGATATCCACCAACGATGAGAAACGCATATGGAAAGCATTTGAACGGTACGAACGCACAGGAACACGCGTCATGATCATCGTGTTCCAACTGTTCATCCTCCTCGAAGTCTTCCACTAAGAAGACGCCATAGGACGGAGAAAAGCTCAAATATCGTAATCTTCTAACACACCTCTATGTTAAAGGTCTCTGCGTACGCCCGACTGCTTCGCTTACCAGGCATTGGCGCTCTAGGAATTGTACCAGTCATCGCAGCGCTGACCATTGGGATCTCTGATCTGTACTCTCTTACGCTCGTGTTCATCATTGGGGCGTGTGCAAGTGTCTTTGGGTTCCTCGTCAATGACATCGTTGATGTCGAACTCGATCGACACGTTGATGAGTTGAAAAAAAAACCATTGGTGAGTGGTGAAGTCTCAAAAAAAAACGGGTTGATGATTACGTTTCTGCTCGCGTTTTGCGCTTTCTTCTTCATCGCCTTACTCTGGTACAACCAACCTGTCGACTACTACAAATTCATAGGCATGACCTGCATCATCCTCGCAGGCATCCTTGGGACGACCTATGACGTCTATGGGAAAAAAATCGCTGGCTCTGATTTTCTCGTTGCGATATCAGTGGCTTTGATCTTTCTCTTTGGCGCCCTGTCCTTTGGGCAACCCAACGTCATCACCTGGATCATCTTCCTACTCACCTTTGAAAACATCTTGTACATGAATGCAGTACAAAACGGGATTAAGGACGCAGACCATGATTACAAAATGAACGTAAGCAACATCGCGCTAACCTCTGGAGTCAAAGTCCAAGAAACAAAGATAGTTATCCCGCGGGGGTTTCAAGCCTTTGGTCTGGGACTTCGCCTGGGCGCAGCAGTCTTGTTCTTTCTCCCAGCAGTTCTGTTTCACTACTCCTATGAACTCTGGGAACTCATCCTGCTGTTCTTGTTCATCATTCTGTCACTCTACTTTGATGTCACCCTGCTGTCCCTCAAGGTGTTTGATCGAAATAAAATCAGAAAAATCATTGGCGTACAGTCGTTTGTCCGCTACGCCATTGTCCCCATAATGATGCTGTGCATCGTCGATGAAGTCACAACATTCCTCCTGATACTAGTGCCAATTGTCTGGTACATTATCTTCACACCCTTACTTGGAGAAAAATTGTTTAAACCACGGATGTGAAAAAAAAGATGGGGGACGAATGAAATACGACGTAACCATCGTTGGCGCAGGTCCTGCCGGTTCAACCGCAGCAAAGTATCTAGCAGAACGCGGGTTGAAGACGCTACTACTCGATAAGGAAACATTCCCTCGGGATAAACCATGTGGTGGCGGGCTCCCCATACGAGTCCTGCAACGATTCCCCTATGTTGTGAATGAAAATATCATTGAGTCGTATTCATCAAGTGGAACCACTTTTTCTCCTTCACTTCGGTATAGAGTTGAAGCACAAACTACCACACCATTGATAGCCACAGTACTGAGAAGGACTTTTGATGCTGCACTTGTGAAATGTGCGACAGATGCAGGAGCCGTCTTCCAAGCACACACACCAGTCTCAGCGATCCACATCACCGATGAGATAGCACAGGTGATGACGAAGCAGGGTGAAACCGTAGAATCAGACGTCATCATCGGTGCTGATGGTGTCTCAAGCATCGTTGCAAAAAAATCAGGGTTGCAAAAAACAGGGATAGAAAAAGGTGTCTGCCTCATGCAGGAATTTCACGTCCCTGAACCCACCATGGATGAGTATTTCAAATCATCTCGACACTGCTATGTGCATTCACGCTTCAAGACTCTCACAGGCTATGGATGGGTGTTTCCAAAAAAAGAACATCTCAACATTGGATTTGGTGTCATTCAAGCATTCAAACAAGACCAAAACCATAAAGTGAATCTGCGTGAAGCGTATAAGGAGTATATCGCATTTCTACAAGAAACAAATTTGGTACCGAAAAATCTACAAGATGCGCCACTCAAAGGCGGAGCATTACCGACGCATCCCTTAGAGCACACGTATGCTGATCGGCTCCTGCTTGTCGGTGACGCAGCCGGGTTTATCAATCCACTCTCCGGGGAAGGTATCTACTATGCCATGGTCTCAGGAGAAATCGCTGCGGGTGTCATCGCTGAAGCATTTCAGAAAAGACAATTCGGACGTGAGTTTTTATCGAGATATCAGACACGGTGGCAGAAAGAATTTGGAAGGGATATTGATTTGATCTCAGCGGTTGTGAAACGTAACACGACCCAACGAGCGGAACAAGTCCTCAAAATAGCAAGCACAGATCCGATTCTCACAAACCTCATCATTCGTGTCATCACCGGAGAATTAAGTGTACAGGAGTACAAGTGGAAAATCATCAGAAGGTACTTTATTAGCTCTCTGAAATACCGCTTTCATAGGACGAAGGACGTCCCATAGGGTGTCTTGACATATGACGACAAAAAGAGTATGTATCATTGGTGCAGGTATCGGTGGGTTGACCGCAGGCGCACTACTCATACAAAAAGGCTACTCCGTCGATATCTTCGAAAGAGAAGACACCGTCGGTGGACGAGCCCGCTCCATACAGATGTCATCTCACACACATGACTCGTACAAGGCAATCCTTTCGAACAGTTTTACCCACATCGCGTTTTCAGAACCGGCCCTGGAGGAAATCGTACGTCAAAAGATGTTTGAAGGCTACACCCTGGACGTTGGATTCCACATGATTGGGGGAGGCATCATTGAAAAACTGAGAAGTACTCTTCAGGACGACTTCACTGACATCACCATTTATCACTCCCGGTTGCATGAGCAAAAGAACAGCCACTTTGGTTATTTTGTCACCACTGCTGACAAACTCTCCATGATCCCAAATATTGTCCGTTTGTTACTTGCGGGAGAAAAAACCATGAAAGGTCTGGATGCCATTCCAATGACAGAGACTATTCAGAAATACGGCAAAGGAAAAATGAAGGAAGTCTTAGAGCTCAACCCTCGATTGATCAGCACGATTAACAACCTAGAGTACATCTCCACTGGTGAAGTGTTCCGCACACAAAGAGACATGCGGTTACGCGGTGTGTTCTACCCACAGCACGGTCTTCAGATGCTCTCGGACACCCTTGCAGAGTACATCAAGAAACACGGTGGAAGAATCCACGTGAAGAGTCCGGTGGAGAAAATCCTCATTCGCAACAAGAGAGCAGAGGGTGTGATCGTCGCCAAGACCACGCACTTGTTTGACTACGTCATCTCAAATACTCTCGTTCAGCAGCTGTTTACATTAGCTGATACAGAACACTTTCCACCAGAGTACGTCACGATGATGAAAGCACTGCAGGGCACTGGGAGTCTCTGCGCGTACTATGCGCTCACCACCATTGATCCTCGATTGCTTGGCAAAACATTCATTTTCATTGAACGAGACATAGGCGTCGATGGCAACGACGCTGCAGGCATGATCGATTTTATTTCCGCGAAACCAGAAACAGGGCTCTCACCACCAGAACACTACCTGGTCCAAGCCTACATCATCTGCACACCACGGGAGGCTGTGGAGAAAGAAACATTGAAGAAGCTTAAACATGCCCTTGATAGAAACCTCGCACGCATCATCCCTGACTATCACGCTCATCTGCAGTGGGCTGTCTACCCAGCGGTCTGGCATTTAGACGGAGTAGAAAAGACAATTCGAAACACCAAACCCGACATACAAACCCCTGTGGATAACCTCTACCTCATTGGTGACTGCGTCAAAGCATCAGGCATCGGTATCAATTGCGCGATCAACTCTGCACTAGCCCTTCAGGATTTGTTGCCGTAGCACTACGGCTTGTTCGTACACCTTTTTTAATAATAATAGTAATATTTATATAAAAAATAATGAATCGTTCTTCTTGGATACGTCTTGAGGATAATTAATATAATGTACGTCTCTCATTACCACACCTAAAAAATGGACTCATGGAGCTGAAATGACCGTGAAATTAACCATGAAGGAACCCTATAAAAAAAGTCGGTTCCTTTCAAAAAGACTAAGGGGGTACATCGATTTACTGCGACCATTCACCCTCCTGGCACCTATTTTTGTCTCCATGTTCATCATGTTCGCCAGCTTGGTGTACAACGACAACTTCGAGGACTTCCCCGACTGGTGGATTATCATCGGCCAAGCAAGCCTCACCCTTGCCATTCTCAATGGGGCATCGAACGCGCTGAACCAAGCAACAGACCTGGAATCCGATCTCATCTCCAAACCATACCGTCCTATTCCCAGAAAAGTCGTGGAACGGGATGAGGCACAGAGCATCGCCTACATCCTCTACCTGTTCGCCTTGCTTCGAGCCGTGACCATAAACAATTATTTCGGAGTGTTTGTCTTCCTCATCATGGTGTTCACCGTGGTCTACTCTCTCCCCCCACGCATGAAGCGCTTCCTCTTTGTGAACCAAACGTGGATTGCCATCCCCCGAGGACTGTTTGCGATTCTTGCCTCCTGGAGCGTCTTCGGCAACCCCTTCGACCCTGTACCCTTGACCTTCGGTGTGATTGCGCTCGTATTTTTCATGGGAGCCATGACGACAAAAGACATTGTCGACTGTGAAGCAGACCGCAAGACAGGGACACGAACCCTCATAAACACCTTTGGACTGAAAAAAGCAGCGTACATCTCCCTACCCTTCCTTGTCATCCCGTTCGCCGCCATCCCCTTCTGCATTCACTACCACCTCATCGATGCATACTTCCTCCCACTCACCATCTTCATCATCCCAAGCTTCCTCATTTTCTATTTAATGTTAAAACAGTATAAGAGTCAAACCCTTGAGAATACCCAGGCTTGGTCACTGATGTACGTAACCTACCTGTTCTACGCCATCGGATTCACCACGTTAATTATTTTTGGTGAACTAGGACAGCTCGATTTCATCCCTGCGATTTAACTTTAGGACCCTACGTACCTTTTTAAAACAACAGGAGAACAACCAGTGTGCCTCAGTACAAAAGTACTTAAATTCATAAAACAACTCTTTTTATATAGAAACACAGTATAAATATTGCACAAGAGGCTGTATGCACAGATCACCAGTAGCGCTAGCAACCATCCTTCTCCTCCTCGCCCTTCCAGCGGTAAGCCTCTCGGGAACCGCTCAGGACGATGTACTGCCTCGATGGAATACCGCATGGTCGTACCAGCAGGAACTACGTCTGCCAATTACCACGAGTGATTCGACTGCGCGCTACCAACCAATTGACCTTCGCATCACCTTCGAAAACCCATGCTGGTCAGAAGATGAGAACAGAACATCGATCCGCATCTGCTGCTGGCACCACGCTGCATGGCATGAGCTAGAATCACAGATCTACAACCTGAAAACAGACTCAAGCGACCCGACACACATAACAGCATGCAACGTTGTCTTCCTCATCCCGACCTACGCAGATGGAACGGAACGATACTTCCTCTACTACCATGACCACGAGACCACATGCGTACAGTACACAGACCATGTCAGCGTCAAAGACGCGTACTACAGCTCATCGCCGCTCCCTGATGTCTCAGCACAAGCAACCTACTACGGCGTCACAGAAGACGGCTGTTGTCTCTACGCGGTAGGACAAGAAGGAAATCTATTAGATCGATCTATTTCTCAGGTGGTCGTCAAACAAAAGAAAGGAGCGCACACCTATGATCTCCTCGGAGCAGATCAGATTGTCTCCTTTGCTTTCTCGTATTACTACGGCAGTAAAGAGAAAGATGAGAGCTCCTCAGATCAAACGTTCATTGATAAAAAAATCTTCGTTGATGGAAACCTGATGGTGCAATTCGGCATCATCAGCGAATCAAAAAAGAAAGATATCAGGACAACAGCGCTGTATAAATACTACTACTACCCTGTTGACGACAAGAAAATCGATGTGTCTGTAAAGCATGAGATGCTCCAAGAGGCCACCGTGGAAGGCATCGAGAACATCGATGGACGTTTTGGCTCAATCATCCAACTGAAATCGAAGAGCGCAAGCATCGATGCTCTCAACTTCGGTCAGATACCCCCCTATCTGAATTTCTACGATAAAAATGATATCATCAAGGAATATCAAATGAACCAGGATCCTGCCACAAAGGACCGTGAGTGGATCATCCCCTTCAGAAACGATGAGGACCTTGGCGCAGAAGCATGGCTATGCGCTGGTGACGGCAAAGCAGGGAAAGCGTCTGCTGTGATCTTCTCATCTAACAAAGGAATCGTCACATCAGGGACAGATGAACACGATGGCATCCAGATTAAAGTGACAGAAAAAGAGTATTTCAACTTCCTAGGAACAGAAGTAGACTACGCGTCGATCAACTTTGGCAGAAACTCTTACGAACCTGGACAAAGTCACGATATCATGATTCCTTCAGACCTAGTAGTTAACTTCAATGCAGAAGTGTACTACTCTGAGCATGGGGGGTACGAAGCAGTCCAACATGAATCACGAGTCTACCAGACGCTGGTTCAATCGCGCTCACAGTTTGGCGACACACCCTTTGAACGGCAACTCCACCAGTATAACCTAACAGTCATCACACGGTTTGGCGGGACACACCTGTCATTTCCACGGTTAGCAAACCTGACTGCACGCCTCTTTCCAGTGATGTGGATTGAGCTGCACCGCGAAGGACAGCTCATCGCCGCAGGTGCTGCAAATCGGAGCGTGTTCACGAGGGCTTCAAAAACATTCTATGAAACCCTCGAGGGGGAGTACCTCGTCAAGGTCTTCTGGAAACGAGGGAACAGCACAAAAATGTTCACTGGTGCAACTGTTGTTGTTCTGGACAAGGACAAAACCGTGATAGTCAGGTGTACGTGGCAGCGCACCATCACTATACTCTTCCTTGACCAACAGGGGAACGGCATCCCAGGAATCCACGGATCAGTCACCAACAGAGACGGTGTGTTGTTTGATGACAACACAACACCGAGTACAGGAGAGCTTCTTCTAAAGGTTCCCTACAACCCTCAAGATCCTTACACAGTTCACGCAGAGTACAAAGATTTCGTCGTCTATGACAAAGAACTCCAGCAAACCTTGAAGAGATACACTGAAGATGTCACCTTGGAATTGTACACCATTACCATCACTGTAACAGACACCCTTGGGCTTCCACCAGGCGTCAGTGTTACACCGATGTTGTTGACTACCTCAGAGCAGAGAGCCATTCAACTCACCCCCGCGGACAGTGGGGAGGGACAATTCGTGTTTGAACGCATCCCTGCCGGGGAGTACATCCTCCAACTCACCTATGGTGATTTCATTGATACTCAACGTGTCACGATTCCTAATAGTAGTGACCATATCCGCATGGAGTTTACCGCCTCTTTTCAACTGACGATCGATTTGCTTGATTCGAAGGGAAACGTCGTCACCCAGGAGGGCATCACCTTCGTCGTCCTTCGCGATGGACTGTCTGTTACACGTACGCAGGATAGAATTATTTCTCTGCCACCGGCTCGATACACTATTCAAGCCTACTGTGCTGAAGAACTCATCGGAGAAAAAGACCTGGAGTTAACCAACGATCGGCATCTGACGTTTGTCACGACCCTCGAATCCTTGGTATCCCTTCTGGTTTCACTGTTTCTCTTCGGGTTATTTTGCTTCTTTCTTGGGTTAACACTCTTAAAGAAATTTTCAGTCTCCTCACTGTTAAAATGCCTTGTGATTCTGCTGATCGCTTTCTCCTTCGTCCAGCCCTGGTGGCAGTTCCATGGAGACAGCCTGACACCACCAGCAGAACGACACACCGCTATGTACATCAACCCTGGGGTCATGATTCAACAGACGACATACCAGGACCGTGTGTTTTTAGACACAGAAGAACTACCAGACATCTTCCTCTCATTCCTCAGCGCTATGTTTCCTCTCGCAACACTTGTCTGTGTGAGTTTAAGCATCGGCATTATCATTAAGAGAGCACAGAAAAAAACGTACGCGCTCCTGTTGAGTTTTGTCGCTGTGTGTCTCTTGTTGGTTATCCTCTTCTCATTCTATCTTGGCACAACGAAGCTTGCGGAGACAAGCCTTGGCACTGTTTTCGGTGACGGTACCATCACGGTCTCCATCGGTGATGAGGACATCCCCCTACAGTCGAGTTGGGGGTTCAGCACAGGGTTTTATCTAGTCCTCATCGGAACAATCATCGTCACCTGTGTCCTCGCAGCGGATGTTAGGACTACGCTACGACAGAAAAAGAAATGGAAAACACAGCAAAACTCAAAGCAAAAATAAAGTACGTCGCATACATCAACGTCCACGCTGAGGTGTTCTCACATGTTGTGTTTCTGTGATTTCTCACCATTAACCATCCGATGAGCACACTGAAGAAGCAGAGGAAGGTCAGTGGTAACAGGAAGTCAGCCAGGATATGGAGAGACACGAGAGGGATAATCAGACCAAACGCACTCACCATGCAGAGGACAGAGACACAGGCTGTTGGTTTTACTCCAAAGACATTGACCAGTGTTCTTGTCCCAGCTGCTCTGTCAGCCTCTGCATCAACGATATCCTTTGTGGCAGTACCACCAAAGAGGAAGAGCGCAGCGATGCCACCAATAGCTAGCGGAAGAGCATCAAACGGATTTCCAAACACACTCCAGGATCCTACGATACCAAGGAAGCCTCGGGGGAGAGCAACCCAGAGCTGATTCACCAGCAGTATTCTTTTCATACGTGGCGGCACCGAATAGGTAATTGAAAAACATGCGATACATACCACAAAGAGACTAAAGAGCAGATGCACAGTGAAGGAGAGGAGCAGGGCAGTCCCATACAAGATGACCGAGACCGTGTACGCCTCCTGAACTGAGAGACGCCCGCGTGGGACTGGACGGTAGGGTTTTGACAGCGCATCTTCTCTCCAATCAGTGGCTTGATTCAACGCGTTTGATGCTCCGTTGAGCAAGACGAAACAGAGGCTAGCGGAGAGAACGGTACTGAGAAGGGAGAGATACGACAGATCAGATCGCCCAGATGACACTAAGCCGGCTATTATCACACAACTTGAGACGATGAAAGGAGCAAGCAAGGTAAACGGCCGAAGGAGCTCTAGATACACATGTATTTTCGTACCCTGTTCTCGTCTCACCAGTGTCATAATCCTGTGGTTCTCTTATTTTTATATAAATATATCTGTACAACTCTTATCAAAAAAAAAAAAAACCCAAACAAAAAAACGAGACTACGGCTGGAGGTTCTTCACTCGTTTGACACCATCAAGGGAGTGAATCAGACGACTCACTGGCTCAGGAACCAGCTCATGCCACGATTCACCATGCACCATTCGTCTCCGGATTTCTTTCCCCGAATAGTGGGTACGATGAAAAGATGGAGTACCTCTGACTGTGTACCCTTTCTCCGAAAATAACTGCCGAGTGAGTGGATTATTCGCGATGACAACATCAAAGTCAGACACCAGGGAACAGACGTGGTCCACCCATCGAGGTGGATCATGGATGTCAGGAATCGACACCAGGCGATAGGAGTGAATGCCTGCAGCCTCAAGTGATTTTACAATCATCTGTCGTCGTTCCTCATCTGAAAAAGGATTATCCATGGTATGGTGATACTGGGATGAGCCGATGCCGATGATGATCTGAGCATACTCTGTACTCATGTGTTGTAAGACAAGTAAATGTCCATTATGAAAGGGTTGAAAACGACCGATGAACAACGCCTTCATCTCACAGCACCACAACGGTACTTTACCTCTTGGTCTCGTTCTGCTCAGGAGCGGAGATGTATCGTTTTTTCTTATCGTCCTCAGATGGGAGCGGTGGGCGTGCCTTGCGTTCTGATTCCAGTTCTACTTTTCCGATAATCCTGGGAGGACGCATCTCTTTTAACTTCCGTAACAGGTCCTCTTTTCCCTCCCCGACTAATGCTGAGCGTAACACATCTGTTAAGGTTTCAACAGGGATGATTTCCACCAGTGTCTTGTATTTATCTTCGATGAGGACATCATTTAAATTTGCTTTGGGAATCAGGACGGTTTTAATCCCTGCCTCAGCAGCCGCCTCTATCTTCGCGGTCACCCCGCCGATGGGAAGCACCGTACCACGGATACTGATAGACCCGGTCATGGCGACATCCTGTCGCACTGGTACACTCTCCATGGCTGAAATCACCGCGGTAATCAGCGAGATGCTCGCGGAGTCACCCTCCACGCCTTCATAGGTGCCGATGAACTGGATGTGAATGTCGTGCTTGGAGATGTCCCGCCCCATATATTTTTTGATAATCGCAGAGATATTTTGTACTGATTCTTTGGCAATATCTCCCAGTTTTCCTGTTGCAATCACTTTTCCTTCCGACTGAGACCCTGCGGGAGTCACTTCAGCGACGATAGGCAGGACCAAACCAGAGAATTCGCTCATGGAGGGATCAGCGGAGTGGACAGCAAGACCGTTGACGACACCAACCTCCACACCGGTTGTCCTAAAGGAGCGGTAGCTCTTCTGTGACTCCAACGCTCGATCAGCGACTTGTTGTTCTAAGGACCGGGCAACGCGTTTTGCCTCAATGACGTGCTGCGGGGTAATCAGTTTATCGCCTCGTTCATACGCGATGTCACCAGCAACTCGAATGAGACCGCCAAGCTCACGGAGTCGTAACGACAGTTTTCCTTTCCGGCCTGCCCGTCGTTGCGCCTCATGGATCACCTCAGCAACCGCCATCTTATCAAAATGATGGATTTTGCCATCTTTCTTGACTTCTTGAGCAACAAAACGTATCAGTTTCTCTCGATTCTGCTGGGTATCATCCATGACACTGTGCAGATAGGTTTCATACCCATACCCACGGATACGGGATCGCAACGCAGGGTGCATGCCATTCAACGCGTCCAGGTTGCCTGCGGATACCAAGATGAAATCACAGGGGGCAGGCTCGGTTTTCACCATGGCACCAAAACTCCGCTCCGATTGTCCGGTAATCTGGAATTTCTTCTCTTGAATCGCGGTGAGCAGATGCTGTTGAGACGGAAGACTCAATGTATTGATCTCATCGATGTACAGGACGCCCTTATGGGCACGGTGGATCGCTCCTGCTTCAACGAGTTGATGCGGTGGTGTTTCCAACCCGGCTGATTGAAACGGATCGTGCCGTACATCACCAAGCAAGGCTCCAGAGTGCGCAGCGGTAGCATCAATGAATGGCGGGGATTCGTTCTTCTCATGGGAGACGAGGAGTTTGGGAATCATCTGGAGTTCACGTCGCTGAGAAAACCCGCCTCGTGCGACAATTAAATACACCATGACTGCAGCAATGACACCAAAGACAGCGTACTCGATGTGACCAGAGATCATCGCCCCGATGAGCGATAACGTCACGATGAGCAAGACAATACCAAGGATCATACTGTTTTGTTGTTCGACTTTTCGCTTTGCTTCTTCCCGTTGCGCCTTGATGATCCCATGGGCTTTCCCCGCGGGGACAACCCGGATGGTTGGTGTGTTGTTATCCTCGTTATTCGGATAGACAATAATATCCTCAAGCTCACCTTTTGGGAGAAACTCAGTCATCGCACGAGCAATCATGGATTTCCCTGTTCCAGGGTCTCCAATGAGCATCACGTGTCGTTTCTGCTCTGCGGCCTTGCGTACGATCGCGACTGCTTGTTCCTGTCCAATGACTTGATCTAGAAGGAGCTCAGGGACTTTTATTTCCTCTGTGGTGGTAAACGAAATTGTCTCAATCCACTTATCAATAGGAGGCAGTATCTCTTTTTCTTGTGTGTTATGTTCACCGGGTGTTTCTGTGTGATTTGACTCCATAAATAAAGCTCCCTGTAGATGAGCGCGCAGTCAAGCGTCCTTAAGGAATGTTTATCGAGGTATACATCGTGGATATATCAATGTTTTTCTTCTTCAGTAGTGTGTCGCCGTTGGTTTTATAACACACCAGTGGATTCCGCTGGAGTAATGACTTTTGATAGAAGAACGCTGGTTGTACCGGATCATACATCTTTTCAAGAAAAAATGATTATCACCACAGGAGATGTGATTATCAGCGACCGATGTATCGTACGTTATGGGGTACGGACGGATGGGCGAATTTTTGTTGGAGAACATGTGATTATCGATGGGACCCTTGAGGCGGCACATGACGTTCGTGTTGACGTCTTTTCCGCTATTGGTGGCAACATACAAAGCGGCGGGAATGTCTTCCTTGGGGAAAAAGCCCGGATAAAAGGAAAGCTGTCTCTCACAGGTGATTTGGATGTGGGTGATAGCGTTGAAATCGACCAAGGGTTTGAAGCGAAAGGCTGGATCAATATTCGCAGTTCCATCCCCACCATTATATATATTTTTATATATCTCATGCAGTTGTTGAAGCTTGGCAGAAGTGAAGAAATCGAGCGTATCCTTGAAGAACTCGAAGACAGCCAGGGGGAAACCATTCCTATTTCTGAAACGTTCCTGTTCATACCCAATAACTCCATCATCAGTAACATTACCTCAAAGGTAGAGGGAAACCTCCACGTTGGCTCACAATGCACCGTAGTTGGTAACTACGATGTCAAGGGAAATGTCATCATTGGAAAGCACTCAGAACTCATAGGTGCTGTACGGGCAACAGGGAACGTCTTGTGCCAACACAAAGTAAAAATCCATGGAGGTATTACCGCTACTGGGAACATTAATATCACTGATGATGTTCAAATTAGTGGCAACATCTCCGGTGAAGAAATCCTGCTCTCAAAAACCGCTCAGGTCCGCGGAACGCTGCTGGGGAGAAAAGGAGTCGCCTTTCAGGATAAACAGAGGGAAGCGGCCCGTGAAAAGGTGAAACGCTTTGAGAGCGATGTCGATGTTGTCGACGAGGTAAAAGGACTCTTGGAGTAAGAGACATGCAACTTGGTATTGTTGGAAAACCAAATGTGGGGAAATCCACGTTTTTCAACGCTGCGACCAAAGCTCATGCTGAGATCGCAAACTACCCGTTTACCACCATTGAGGCAAACCGGGGGGTGATGTACATCCGTAAACGCTGTCCTTGCCAAGATGCAAAGGTCACCTGTACCCCGCGCAACTCACGCTGTGTGAACGGCATACGCTTTGTCCCCATAGAAGCCATTGACGTCGCCGGCCTAGTCCCTGATGCCCACAAAGGCAAAGGGCTGGGGAATAAGTTTCTCGATGATCTTCGGCAAGCCCACGCATTGATTCATATTGTCGATGCCTCAGGGAGCACTGACGCTGAAGGAAATCCCTGCGACACTGGCAGCCATGATCCACTCCTCGATGTGACGTTTCTTGAAAAAGAAATCAACTACTGGCTCTTTGGCATCATCAAAAAAAGCTGGGAGATTATCGCACGGCGATGCGAGCTGGAGGGAAAAAAAATAGAGAAAATGCTTGCTGAGCAGCTTACAGGTCTTGGGATCCGTGAGGAGCACGTCACCGCGGCGATACGGAAAGGTGCCATTGATATAGAGAAACCAGCACAGTGGACTGATGACGAACTGTTCAGTCTGACCAACTACGTTCGCTCCATCAGCAAACCAATCATCATAGCGTTCAACAAGTGTGACAAAGCACCAGAGAACCTGATGCAGAAGATGAACGAACTCAAAGGCTACATCGTCATTCCCACGAGTGCAGAAAGTGAACTTGCGCTCACCAATGCTGCTGAAAAAGGAATTGTAGATTACACACCCGGGGGAAATGATTTCAACGTCATGAAAAAGGAGCACCTCTCCGCGCAACAACTAAACGCACTGGAGTACATCAAGACCCATGTGCTAGCCAAGTACGGCTCGACTGGCGTGCAGCGGTGTATCGACGAAGCAGTCCGTCTGCTTGACCTCATCGTCGTGTACCCTGTCGAAGACGAACACCATCTCACCGATAAAGAAGGACGTGTGCTACCAGATGCACACTTGGTTCCCCGGGGGACGACCGCCAAAGACCTGGCCTACAAGGTTCACACCGACCTTGGTGATCACTTCATTCGAGCCATTGATGCACGGACGCACCGCGTCATTGGCGCTGACCATCAACTCCAAGATGGCGATATCATTAGTATCATTTCTGATACCTAACACCAGCCGGGGATACATGGTCGAGCATGTAGGTGCATACAGAGCTGCACGTTGACAGGATAATGAGCTGCACCACAGTTGCATAGCTAGCTACAAAACAAGCTTTTATAGCATCCACCTATTGCTTTTTTGGGATCACTCAGTAATATCGTTTCAGTAGGAGGAAGACCGGTGCTAAGGAGAAAAATCAGCAATAAAATACTCTCGCGCAACCTGCAGACAAAAAACACAGTGCTCCGGATGCTCCCCACATCACCGTCGTTTTCACGACACCACTGCATCCACATGAGGAACGACTATCGAAGACGACGAGAGACTCTTTACACGCTGGGTGTGTCGCTTCCACAACAGACTGTTTACTGCGAGAGGCAAGAAGATATCCAACCAACAATGAGTCAAGGACACAAGATGGTGAAGAGGAAAACACGATTCAGCCTCCCTCCCATTTCATTTCAGTTCAGCGGTGTTCACTATATCGTCGTCCTCATCGTCTGCTACCTGGCAGCCGGAACACTGATTGTAATGATCCAGGATGGAACTGAGTCACTGAAAAATATTGTCATTTACAGCATCGTAGGGTTCTTTACCTTCTTCATGGGGTACATGGGTTGGATCCTGGCAAAAGATGTTCTGAATGTGGTTGCTGGGAAAAAGAAATGTCGCAATGAGGTCAATGTAGAACTATAACATCTGTGCGACTCTCTATCTTTTTATAGTATCGTCTCCTTTCACTCTGCACAGAGGTTATACCAGTGATCATCTTTGAAAACCATCTGCATCTCCGCAGAGACGGACGTTGTCTGGACGCGGTACGAGAATTTCAGAAGGCAGGTGGGACTCATCTGGTCCTCTGCCAGTACCCGATGCCTACGTTGGTGGCACAAGAGCAGAGCTACCAGGCGTGTTACACACAGACCCTCCGCCTCGCAGAAGACATTCGAACCGCTGTAAACGTCGTAGTGTTCGTCGTGGTAGGCCCGTACCCCGTCGACCTGCTCACCCTTCAAGAGACCTTTGGTAGAGAGAAAACTATTGCGATGATGAAAAAAGGAATGGATGAAGCAGCAGAGTTGTGTTCACAAGGCCACTGCATCGCCATGGGAGAAATCGGACGGCCGCATTTCCCTGTCGATGACCAGGTCATAGCAGACTCCAATGAGATCCTCAAGTATGGGATGGCACAAGCAAAGGATGTTGGAGTCCCAGTGGTGTTGCACACAGAGAGCACCACACCAGAGCTCTGCAAAGAACTCGTGGACATGGGGGCCGCTGTGGGGTTACGCCCAGAGCAAATCGTCAAACATTTTTCACCACCACTGATTACACGGGAGGAAAACTCTGGGTTGATGCCATCGGTGCTTGCGAGTAAAAACAACATTATCGCAGCGTTACAGAAGGGGACACGGTTCCTGATGGAAACTGATTACATTGACGACCCCAAACGCCCAGGGGCGGTGCTTGGACCCAAAACAGTTCCAAAACTCACCAGCACCCTGCTTGCACACCATCTCATGACTGATCACCAGGCACACATCATTCACGTGGAGAACCCTCAGACGGTGTACGGCATTGACCTAACCGAGTGAAAACATTTATCCCCTTTTTTATTCTCACATGAAAGACTATAATAAAGAGGAAGCTGATGTAATCGCTGTTCGTTGGAGGACACTATGGCCATCTTTCGAGGATTCATTGCTTTTGACATCAAGGCTACCCCTCAGATTCTCGCCTTTGAAGAAGAGATAGCACGCATTGGTGCTGACGTGAAACTTGTTGAGCCACACAACATTCACATCACCATGAAATTCCTTGGAGATACAGAGGAAGACCAAATTCCCGTCATCGAACAAGCCATGACTTCTGCAGTCCAAGGAATCAAACCATTTACCCTCACCCTGAAAGGCACGGGCGTCTTCCCGAATCAGAACTACATCAAAGTCCTCTGGATAGGCATCGTAGATGACGGTCACAGCTCTACTCTTGCTCAGGCTATAGACCACCATCTGGAACCCCTTGGCTTTCCAAAGGAGAAAAAAGGATTCTCACCACATCTCACCATCGGTCGCATGAAAACAGCACAGAAGAAAGACCAGCTCCTCAAAGTACTCGAACGCTATAGCACCATGGAATTCACCACACAAGAGGTACACAGCATCGCACTGAAGAAAAGTGAGCTGACCGGACAAGGACCTATCTATACCATCCTACGAGAGGTTCCTCTGTGACGTGGCGGTGAAACCATCGACGTGGGAGTAAGTATCATTGCACTGTTGAACCTTCTGCTGTTTCTTCTTGCTCTCGCTGTCGTTGTGCCAAAAAAAATCTGGCACACCTCATGGTCTGAGTACCAAACCAGAGTACTCTCATTCCGATGGTACCTTGCACTCATCGCAGGTGTCGTCCTCCTACACCTGCTTGAAGTCAACACCATCGACCCCTACACGACACAGCTTATTGGAACCGACTTCGCAGCCACGATACACACCCTTGAAAACGGTGTGGTGTACTGGTTCTCACAGCACTGGACGCCCGTCCTAGTGTACTTCTTTGTCTTCATCTACCTCATCTTGTACCCCTTCATCCTCTGGTTCTCCTTGCTGTATTTCCTTATCACCAATGAAAAAAACGCTATGAAAACATATGCGTTTGGCTTGTTGCTGGTTTACGCCGCCGCACTGCCGTTCTACCTGTTTCTCCCCATTACCAACGTGTACACCTACTACGGTGTGACCTCAGCGCTGAACACCGCACTTCCTGGTGTAGAATCTTTCTTCTATGCCACCACAACCACTAATAATTGCTTCCCGTCGCTCCATGTCGCGATGGCGTTACTTGTTGTTTATGCTGTTTCCCAGACAACCAACAAAAAATTTTTGTATCTAGCGTACTTCTCTGCCTGTTGTGTCATCGGCTCAGTTATCTATTTAGCAATCCATTGGATAGCCGATGTCATCGGAGGAGTACTCCTCTTCGGAGCAGTATACTACCTTCTCAAACGATACACAAAGGAGATCTAAATGATTCCTGGTTCTGCACCTATCGAAAAAAAAGTGTTACAAAAAATCACGCCTAGTGCTGTAGAAAAAAAACACATACAACAGGTGATAGAAGCACTGAAAAAACAAGTGAAAAAAGAAATCAAAAAAACACAGATACCCATCACGATACAACTGGTCGGCTCAACAGCAAAAGACACCTACATCCGCACCTCAATTGATATTGACCTCTTCTTGGTGTTTCCTCCGACAACCCCTCGAAAAATCCTCCAGGAAAAAGGGCTTGCCATCGGACGAGCACTGCTCACTGAGCAAGAAGAGTGCTACGCAGAACACCCGTATGTACGTGGACTGTTCCAAGGGGTAAAAACTGAGTTAGTACCCTGCTATAAGATAACCTCCGCGACACAAAAACTCTCTGCCGTGGACCGCACACCCTTACATACCACCTATGTTAAAAACCATCTGAAAGCAACCCAGAAAAAGGAAGTCAGGCTGCTGAAGCAATTCCTGAAGGGAATCGGTTGTTATGGCGCTGAAGCAGAAATCGAGGGGTTCTCAGGGTACCTCTGCGAAATCGTTGTCCTGAGATTCGGAACGTTCCAACACCTCATCGAACAAGCACGCACATGGCAGCCAGGAGTAACACTCACCCTCACCTCTGGACCCATCCCAAACTTCTCGACACCACTCACATTCATCGATCCTGTTGACTCTAAAAGAAATGTTGCTTCTGCCCTCTCACCAGAGAAATTCCACCTGTTTATCGAAGCATGTACATCCTACTACGAGAACCCACGCCTGACCTTCTTTTTCCCCCGTCAACCCGTACCGTGGTCACTGAAACAGATACAAAAACACCTCACCACCAAAAGCTTCATCGGCGTGGCATTCCACAAACCAGACATCATCGCTGAGAACCTCTACCCCCAGCTTCGTAAGGCGATACGGTCGATACGAGACCTCTGCGAGCAACACGGGTTCAGCATCCTTGATGCAAGCTTCACTATACACAAAAACCAAGTCTACCTCCTATTCCATCCAAAGACACTCCTTCTCTCAAAAACCATTCTCCATGCAGGACCTCCCATTTCGCTGAAACACAATGCACAGGAGTTTATCCAGAAGTGGAAACACCACCCTCGCACACTTCAGCAACCATTCGAAAAAGACAAACGACTGTACGTTCAAATCGAACGCGAGTACACAGACATCAGAACCCTCCTCAACGAACAGGTGAACCACCTCAGCCTTGGTAAACACATCGACCTTGCCCTCCGAGATGGTTGTACCATCTTAGATCAGAAGGACCTCCTCAGAGACGACTTACGATTGTTCTGGACAACATATCTGGACAACAAAATGCCCTGGGAACGCTGAAAAGACCCCTCACTCAGCCGTCTTCCATATAGGAATATTTTTATGATATAAACAGATATGCATATGCAAGTACATATGCATCAGGATGGGATGAAACTCAGACAATTCATACTAGTGGTAGTTGTCATACTACTTTGTGTTCAAAGCATCGGCTATTTCCTACACTTAGATAGCTGTCGAGCAGACACACCACCGACGTTCTACGTTGGACCCGGAGAGACGTACACCACCATTCAAGATGCACTGGACAACGCATCAGATGGGTACCGAATATTTGTGTACAATGGTACCTACTATGAGAATCTGACGATTACCCACCGTATCGATTTATTTGGTGAAGACCGCAGTATCACCGTCATTAACGGGGACGGAGCAGATACGGTGATTACGGTCTTGGCAAATAACGTCAATATCAGTCATTTCACCATCACCAACGGAGGAACTACACAGAACGACAGCCTCATCAGGATGAACGGTGACTCCTCTATCATCACAGATAATGTGTTCTCCGACGGATACCATGGTATCTACCTCAACCACTCTGATCACCACCTCATCTATGATAACGTCATCTCTGACAACATCGGAGACGGTATTCATTTAAATACCTCACAGAGTAACACCAACATCAGCTATAACACAGTGACGGGTAATGGAAACGGGGTGTACCTGTACTTCTCAGATAGCAATAAAATCTATGATAATATCATTTGCTCGAATTCAGACAATGGCATCTTCCTGAACAGCAGCTGTGATTCAAATTACATTGTGGACAATAACTGTTCCTATAATTCACGCTGCGGGATCTATCTCAATGACTATAGCAACTACTCGACGATTTCGACAAACCAAGTGCATGGAAACATCCACTCAGGAATCGTGTTGGAAAACTGCAGCTGGACTGTTATCTCCAACGAAAACATCGTGCAGAGCAACACGAACTACGGTATCATGGTTGTCGGCTCAAGTAACACCATACAGAGCAACACCATCACATCGAACAGGAAAGACGGGATGTACCTCAGCGCAGATGATAACAACACCATCTCCAGTAACACGCTGTCCTTTAACAGACTTGCAGGAATACGCTTGTATAACTCCACCAACGACTACATCTACACCAATGAAATTAACAACAACACTCAGTATGGTATCTACCTTGATTTCTTCGCGATTAGCAATGTGATCTACAACAACTTTCTGCATTATAATGGCGACAACGCGATTGATAAAAGCCTGAATCGCAACAGATGGAATATCACAAAGACCCTTGGAACAAATATCATCGGTGGGGGAAACCTCTCTGGGAACTACTGGGATGACTACGATGAAATCAGCGAAGGAGCACTTGACAGCAACGCTGATGGCATCGCAGACAGCCCGTACACCATCTACACAGTCAACACCGATAAAGGAGCACTGCTCGATACCATCGACCCTTCCATAGGAACACCGCAGATGACCCCAAGCTCACAGACCCTTGGGAAATACACGAATCTATCTGTCACCATTACTGATAATACTTTTATCACTGGTGTGTACCTGAATGTCATCACCCCCAGTGGCGTCCTCAGTAACGTGAGTATTACAGCCAACAAAACAGGGAGCACCTACAAGTACACACGAATCTTTACACCAACAGGCAACTACACCTACTACATCACTGCTACGGACCCACGGAATTGGGCTCATTCCGCCAACTATTCCTTTTCCATACGACCAGGAAACCCACCAAGCATCACCGACAACTCACCGACGACAGCTGCACCATCAGCAGACTACCTCTTCAATACGACGGTGACTTCAACCCAAGCCAGTGCTGACAACCTTCGCGTCTACGCAGTCTGGAGCCATGGGAACAGCGGAGGGAACTATTCACTCACCAATAG
The DNA here is from genome assembly GCA_016927555.1 of Thermoplasmatota archaeon. Taxonomy (GTDB): domain Archaea; phylum Thermoplasmatota; class E2; order DHVEG-1; family DHVEG-1; genus SM1-50. The sequence goes on along the minus strand of JAFGML010000039.1, from coordinate 25,344 downwards.
CGCAGGGAGCTATTTCACGGGGACTGTGACCCTCGCCCATAGCATCACTGACATGACGTACCATGTGTACGCCACTGATCAATGGGGAAACGATGCGACAACAGCAACAAAAACCGTCACCATCACCGACACACAACCGCCGGTAATTTTCGTCGATACGTACGGACCATCCTTTGACACCCTCCCCAATAGTTATACATTTGGCGCCACCATCACCGACGACTCAGAAGTAGACAACGTCACCATTGAATATTGGTATGGAGACGGCACTCATCTCACTGCAACAATGGATGTCGTTGACGATGATTACTACGAAAAAGTCATCGTTCCTGAAGGAAACCCAACAACAGTGTACTGTATCATCACGGCAACCGATGTAGCAGGGAATTCAAATGACACCAAGAACCCACGCGTAAAGCACGGTGGACCATACGAGGGTTGCGTGCTTCAAGAGATGACCTTCAATGGCTCTGGATGCTTCGACCTCGATGGAACCATCACGGACTATTCCTGGAGTTTTGGCGATGGCGCGTTGGCAAATGGGAGTACACCGACCCATGTCTACTACTCGAACGGGACGTACACCGTGACGCTCACGGTGACTGACAACGAGGGAAACCAAGGAACAAATACAACGACCGCAACAGTAATCCTCATCATCAAACACCAAATCCCAGTGTCTCAACTGACATGGATAAACACCCGGTTTAATCTCACCTTATCAGAGCAGTTCTACTGCTATGACGCGGATGCAGACGGCAATGTCGATACCTTTGTTGACCCCAATAACGTGCTCACTGTCGTTCATGACACTCCGGTGAATCTCACCGGGAACATCCTCTTCTTACTGTCCATTGGAGACGATGCGATTCCAGAGTTCTTCTGGAACACAACAACAGACCAACTCTTTCCCATTAACCACCTGAGAGGAATCATAAATTCAACAACTATTGAAGACGAACAAGCAACCGTTGAAGTCATCGTTGAGAAAGACCGATGGATATACATTGAACTCACCGACCTGTACCCTCATGCCACGTTGCAGGTGACCACGGGAAACAGGACGATTGCAGACGAGTTCGTCTGGCGAGAAGACAACACAATATACGTGTTTGATGATCCTGAGACACAGTACTTCTTCGTCTTCACAGACATCTACCCAGACCTCACGGTGACGTTTGTCCCGGCTGATGGTGGTGTCATCAACAAAGACACACCGACGATAACCATCACCTACAACACCCCGGTTCTCATCATGTACGCAGCATTCAACGCAAGCTCTATTGTCTCTGACCTCGCCACCTCAGACAACATGCGGTTCACCTACACCCCCCCAGGGTACCTGGAGAACGGAACCTATCCTCTTGAGATAGATGCACAATCCCTCCAAGGCAACAAGTTCCTGTCCTCAACCGTCATCTACTTCTATTTCTGCTATGTTCCAGCACCACAGAAAAGCTTTGCTGAACAGAACCTCCTGTGGTTTGTACTCGGCGGCCTGCTGGGTGCCCTTGGAGGACTGCTCTTCTTCTTTAAAGTCAAACATGTGACCATCGATGGCTTTCTCTACATCAAAAACAGAAAGATCATCCCCTTCTTCAAACCCGTCATCGTTGGACCCGTGAGCATTCACATACCAGATGAGCGTCTGAGCAGAGCAGAGTTCTACGTCGATGGCCAATTGAAAGAGGAGACCACGACATTCCCAGCACTCTGGCAGTGGAACGAACAAGCATTCCTCAAACACACCCTGGAGACAAAGGTCTACGACGAGGAGGGGAACAGCAGCTCCAGTGGACAGCTGGAGTTCTATATCTTCAATATCGGAAAAGGCAAGCAATCCTAAGCCGCAGCAGTGTTTTTCTTTTTCTCAGTATCCTGCTCAGACAGCATGGTGATTCCTTCCTCAGTTAATTCGATTTCATTGAAGGAGACGTAGTGGAGTAGTTCATTGTGCAGCAGGCGTTTGACCATCTGCTCGAACTCGATCTTTGAGACGTGCAGCAGCACGGTTGCCGTCTCAGCATCCATATCCCGGGTGTACAGCATCTTCAACAGTCCGAGTTCTTTCTCAGTCAAGACAACGTCTTCTTTGTAGACACGCGAGGGATCCTCATCTTCTTCTGTGAGATTCGTGATGTAGCTCTCGATGATCGTATCGAGGTTCAACCGATCGAGCTCCCGACCGTCTTTGCTGTAGAGCACACAGGTTTTTTGCAACGGATCGTACTTCCAGCTTCCGACGTTCTTCCACGTGTAGCCCAACAGGCTCACGTCATCCTGATGAGCGCCACCTTGACCGAGGGGTTTCCCATCTGTAATACTCTGTTTTTTCTTCTTATGCTGGCGATGCATATAGCGTTGCTCTGTCTGTAGTAACGCGAGATCAACCCCATAGTCTTTGAGCTCCCCGATTATCTGTTCACCAGCTTGTTGTTTCAATTCTTTCATGAAAAATAAACCGGTTTTTCCCACAAGGTCCATGTAGACAATGCGAATGATCGCTTCAATGGCAGACCCAATGCGTTTTTTCTCAATAGCATTTATCTCTGTGGATATCGTGATGAGTTCCCCGGTGTTGATGTACTCAGGGGCACCGATGTAGACGTATTTCAAGAACTCATAGTTTTGCTGAAGGGTTTTGATGATGGCGCCAATGACAGTAATCGAAAAACTCTGTGTTGTCCGTCTGCTGGCAACAGCATTCAGTGCGGTCAGGATGCTCTGAAGCACCTGTGCATTCGTGATTTCAGCCATAGTTCCCTTCTTAGGGATGGAAATCTACTACCATCTTATAAATAAACGGGATTTGAATGATAAATTGACTGCCTTGTCCGATTTGGCTTTCAGCCCAGATGGTACCGTTGTGTTTCTTCACAATCTCTTTTGAGATGAAGAGGCCAAGACCGGTGCCTTCGTTGTTCCTATCTTCGCCGGTGTACGCCTGGTAGAATTTTGTGAAAATTTTCTTCACCTCATCCTGTGAAATTCCTATCCCTGAATCAGCGACAGTGATTTGGATGTGCTTGTCTTTTTTTTCTGCCTTCAAACCGATGAACCCGGTGTCTGTAAATTTCAGGGCATTGCCGATGAGGTTTTTTAGCACCTGTGATAATCGATTTTTATCGCCGATGATGTGCGGGAGTGATGCTGGTACTTCGACTTTGAACTCGAGGTTTTTCTTTGCGATGGTTGGCTGCATATCCTCCGCAAGTTCAGTGAGTAATTCAACAGGGTCGAGTTTCTCCATTTCAAATTTCATGGTGTCGCTATCGAGGCGAGCGACATCTAAGATATCGTTGACGAGCTTCAGTAGTCGCTCAGCATTCCGCAGACTGATCTTCGCCCAGTTCTTGATCTTCTCAGAGCTGTCGTTGTCGTGGATGATCAAGTCGAGGTACCCCTTGATGGGTGTCACAGGGGATCGTAGCTCATGGGCAGCGATGTTCATAAACTCTGTTTTGAGACGCTCGTTTTTCTTCAGCTCATCTTCGATTTCTCTGCGTTGTGTGATATCGCGGACCGTGCAGACGACGCCAGTGAACTCTGTGTGTTTCTTCAATGGTGCAATGTTGGCCTCAAGGGGGATGATGCTCCCATCGCCAGTGACAATCTCGAGTTCTACGTTCTCTATTTTCTCATTCTTCTTTCGAGCATCAATAAAAATCTGCTGGAAGAAGTAGATAGAATCTTCAAGCAGATACCTGCGAAATGGTGTTGCGAGAATCTGGCTCTTTCGCCGTCCTAATAACTTTTCAAAGGAGGGATTCACATAGGTGAGTCGACCGAGCGCATCGGTGGTAAATACACCATCTGCGGATGTTTCTGCGAGCACACGATACTTTTCCTCTGATTTTAAGATTTCGTCCCAGACTTTCCTACGGTCCGTTATATCTTCAACCGTGCCAACAATGGCGGTTGGTTTATGGTTCTCATCAAAAATCGCTGAGCAGGTGTCACTCATCCATCGATAGCCCAGTGTTTTGTGCTTGAACCGGTACTCGATCGTGTGTACAGCATCTTTCCTCTTCTTGTACTCTTGTAGCACTGCGTAGTGGTTCATCCAGTGCGTCCGATCCTCAGGGTACATCATCTCCATGAGACTCCGGATCGTCCAAGAGGCCATCTCCTCCGGTGAATACCCAAGCACCTTTTTCGAGGAAGGACTAACGTAATCATAGCTCTCGCTCTTGATGTTCAGTTGATAGATAGTATCAAGAGAATTCTCCAGGACCATGCGGAATTTCTGTTCGCTTTCCCGAAGTGCTCTGACTGCCTTTTTTGTCTCAGTAATGTCTTTGGACACAACCAACACCGCAGTTGTGCGCGCTGTCACAGAGTCCTTCACAGGGCTTAAGGTGCGGAGAAACCAACTGCCGTCTTTGCCGTGCTCATCTTTCAGAGGGCGCCCATGTTCAAAGACCCAGGAGAGCTTCTGCATGAAATCAATTGTCTCAGCAGGTGTATGAAAGTCACCAAACGTCTTACCCAGGACGTCTTCACGGGACGATGCCAGACGAGATAGCAGTTCATTATTAGCCATCATGTAGTGACCATGGCGGTCTAATAAATAGAACGAGTCGTCTGTGTAGTCTAAGATGGAGGAAAGTGGTTGAGCCGCTGGTTGTTTTTCCGTCATATCCTTGATGACATGCAGAAAACCAAGGTGGCGTCCTTGGATATTTTTTAGCGTGTACAGGGAGAGGGAGACGACTGCACAGCGCTGATGAGCGGTTTGAATCTTGGTGTTGATGCGGTAGGAAAGCCGCTGGCGCTGGTGAACAACGGATTCTATGGCGAGCCATTCATCAGCGGGATACAGGGACGCTACCTTGATGTTGATGAGCTCCTGCTTTGTCTTTCCTATCAGCTCTTCGGCAATCGTGTTGCAGTCTTGTACTCGCCCATGAGCATCGACGACAAGAACAGCACAGTCAGTCGCGGTTAAGAGCGTGTGATAGACGGTTTGAACACACGAAAGATCATTGTCGTAGGAGCACGGTGTCTGCTGTGAAGGTACGGTCGTCAGTCCTGCAGGCGATGGTTCAACAGAATCGACAACAGCCGTGGCATCACGCGTGCACCTAGCTGGAGGTGTTGCATGGAGGACTCCTAACCGTTCTGCTTCCCGTAATTCTCTCACAATATCGGGTTCTTTCCGCATATGGTTCTTCCTAGCAGTACCATGAAGTGTTGTGTTGCATCCCTAGGGTGTGCATCCCACACCGATGAAGTACTCTGACTGTGTGTTATGTGCTCTTTAAGATATGATCGACACGTTGAAGTAACGTCTCCTTGTCAAACGGTTTCATAATGTAATCTGCTAAACCCTCATCTAGTAAGACTTGCTTTCTTTTATCAGAAATTTCTAGGACACTCATGAAGGCGACTTTGATGTCCTTGTTTTTCTTCTTGATACGATTGAAGACGTCCCATCCACTCATCCCTGGCATCATGATATCGAGGAGGACTAAATCGACTTTCTCTTTTTCCAACTTCCGTAAGGCTTCCTCACCACTGTAGGATGGGACCACGGTGTAGCCACCGATCTCTAAGACGGTCCGCGTCAAATCAACGATATCTGGTTCGTTATCAACAACCAGGATTTTCTTCATGCTATGGTCTCCTCATCCATGTTCGTAAGTCTGCTGCGACTATAAGAAGATATCGTTGTCTGTTTTTTAAAATCATGCTTTTTCACCAGGGGTTGATGTCCTGTTGCCTTAGGAAAAAGAAAAGTATAAATTCCATGAGACTATATTATCCACCTCCGCAGTGAGGGGAGATCAATGAAAAAAAACGACAATATCTACATTGGACTGCAGATACAGAAAGACCAGGCATCCAATACATTTTTACTCAATGTCATTTTTGATAGACAGGCGCCGAATTTCTCTACGAATGGTTCCGAGATGAGCTGGTATCCGACACCTGATGAAATCACCATCGTCACAGAAGCGTTTCACTTGATACAAAGCTACCAGAATCCTGGAAGAACGATCAGGGAAGACCATGAACCTCCAGCACCCGTGACGCCGCCTGATCCAGCGCCGTACCGTCGGTCTTCAGAGATGAGAATCGCTCCCCTCCCCGAGGAATCAGCAGAGGAAGACTCTCAGGACGATGAGCGTGTCCCTATGAAGAAACAGGCGACCGAGGAACAAATATTTAAGCAAGCTGATGAGAAAACGATTGATGAAATATTGAAGAAAAAACGAAACGTCATAGGAGAGGACCCGGGGATAGAATCAAGTGATAAATCACTCATTGACAGAATGCTGAAGCAAAAAAAGAAGAAAGACTAGCGTCCTTGTTTTTGGCTCTGCTGTGCTACGTTGCGAGGCAGCGCAGTGGGCATGTTGTATTGTTGACACAGTGCAGAGAGAGCATCTGTGAGTTGTTTTGTGTACGATGGTGGTGGAGTGACATCGTCGTCATACAATGCATGGTATTGTGACAACAGCTCCGGGTAGTGTGTGTGAAGAAGTGCGAAGACAACCTGCCGTTGATCGCCTTTGAGCTGCAACGGTGAATGGAGGAGGTACTGCGCATCAACGTGGCGAGCCGCGTTCACAATTCGCTTGAGCTCGGGTTCAACAAGGTAGGGCATACTAGGTATCAGTGCAAGACCAGCCACGATACCATGCCTGCGGAGGGTGTCTACAACCTGAAGACGATGCTGTGGTGCTGGTGCCTGGGGCTCAAAGACGTGTACAAGCCGATCGTGGAGACCTATGAGACTGACGGTGACACAGCAGTCGAGAGCAGAGAGGAGGTCGATATCCCGTAGAACAAGTGGTGATTTCGTCAAGATGTGACAGGGGAACGAATACTCTGAAATCACTTCAAGGATGCTGCGGGTGAGCTGATAGGTGCGTTCTGCGTTCTGATAGGGATCGTGAACCGAGCCAATGATGATGCGACCTTGCTTCACACCAGGTAGTTCTTTGTGTAGGATGCCGCAGATATTTACTTTGACGTACACTCTGTTTTCTAGGGATGAATCGCAGTAGTGACACTGGAATTCACAGTTCTGGTACGGATCAACGCAGTAGTGCCCATGGAACAGGGAGTCCTTCGTCGTTATCTTCTTCAGACCAGTGTCAACGCGAATTCCTCTGTACTCCATGGTTACATTTCCTCAGGGGCAGTGACACCAAGCAGATCAAGGGCGGTCCAGAGAACGAGTTTTGTCGCATAGACCAAGGTGAGTCGAGAGGCGGAGCGCATCGCGTGCTCCTCAGCAAGGACAGGGCAGTCCCTGTAGAACTGGTTAAACGCAGAGGCGGTTTCATAGAGGTAGTTGGCTATCGCATGGGGTCTGCATCCGCTACAGGCGCTGTCTATGACTAAGGGAAGTCGTGCGAGTTGTTTGATCAGCATGGTCTCTGATGGGTGGGTGAGGAGGCTAGCATCGAACTGATGGTGTGTCTGTGTTGCTTTTGCCAGAATACTGCAGGCACGGGCATGGGCGTACTGAATGAAGGGCACTGCGTTCCCCTCGAAATTCAACGCGTCTTCCCACTTGAACTGAATATCTTTCTCAGGCTGTACTTTAATGATGTTGTAGCGCAGTGATCCGATACCAACCAGTTGCGCGATGTCCCTCATTTTCGATTCGGACAGCTCTCCTGCTCTTCGTTTTTTAACCTCTTGATACGCTCGTTCGATGCACTCATCAATGAGGTCGTCGAGGTAGACGACACGTCCTTTCCGAGTCGACATTTTTCCCTCAGGCAGGGAGACAAATGCGTAGAACACGACCTGTGGGAGATTGGTGACCTTCAGTAGTTCGAGGGCGATGCTCACTTGTCGGGATTCAAGCTTATGGTCTTCACCTAGAACGTTGACGAGGAGGTCTGCTTGGTGTGCTTTCCACTGATGATAGGCGATATCCCTGGTGGCGTACAGGGTTGTGCCATCGTTTCGTACGAAGAAAAACTTTGTATTTCTGCCGGCAATGCCAAAGGAGGCCATGTCGAGGTAGAATGCCCCTTCTTCCTCGTGACAGTACGGTGTCTGCTTCAGTGCTCTGACGACTGCATCAACGCTCTCATTACGCACAAACATCGATTCAGGGATGAACGTGTCAAGGGTGATGTGAATCCGAGCCAGGCTTTCCTTGATGCCCTGTAGAACAGGCTGGTACGCAGCATGAATCATGTCAATGGTAGCTTGATCACCCTGCTCTGATAGTTTGACGATGTCATTAATTTGACTGGCGATAGCATCATCGCTCTTCATGCGTTCATTCGCTAGTTGATAGAACGCCACCTTCTGGTGATCCGCTTTTTGTCTTGATGGCTTAGGAAGTTCTGAAGGGTCGATATGGTGAAGTCCCCAGGCAAGAATAGCCACTTGTTTGCCGAGATCATCGAGGTAAAACTGTGACTCGACCGTGTACCCTGCGGCTTTGAACATTCGTATGAGGGTATCACCAATGATAGGGTTCCGTGCTCGTCCTACGTGCAAGGGACCATTCGGGTTGGCAGAGGTATGTTCAATGATGACCTTTTTCTTCTCCTCTGGTAAGTACCCGTACGTTTCTTTTCTTTCAAGAACAGTCTGCAGGGTGATCGACGCAAGGTAGGTCGGATCAATGAAGAAGTTGACGTACCCGGCTTTTGCGTCAATGCGAGCTATCCAGTCGTGCTTCGGGAATGCGCTCGCGAGTTCTTCGGCGATCCGTGCTGGTGATTGCTTCATGACTGGCGCGAGGGAGAAGCAGGGGAACGCGAAGTCACCCATCTCCTGTGGCGGGATCTCTAGGCGAACCTCAGTCTCAACCTTATGTTTTTTGAGCAGTGAGCGAAGTGCACTGCTTATGTGGTGTTGACATTCCTCTAACGCATACATGTTGTAGTGTGGAAATTGTCATGGTGTTAAAAGGTTTTGTTTCAGGGTTCTTCCATCACTGGTACGACGTAGCTAATTTTTATCAACATGTTTATATATAAATCACGCTAATAGTACACTCATAAATAAGTAATATATACTCATAGTCGTTTAGGTTGCACTAACGGGGATTCCTCTATGAAGAGCACATGTATACCTCTCAAGAGATATTGGCAGGTAGGATTCGTTGTCAGCATTGTATTGCTAACCACAGGCTCATTGTTTGGCGCAAGTGAGCAGACTACGAACACCATCGTTCTGACACACACAGTCACTTTTCCAACACCGCAGGTACACCAGCGGAGCATGAATGATCAGGTGTTGACCCAGATTACCCTCCCCGGCGCCCCAGGGGTAGGCGATCCTGGAGAACCAAACCTTCCAGCGTATGGGATTTCCTTCTTGCTGCCACAAGGGGCAACCGTCACAGACATCTCTGTGCAACCAGGGGTCCAACACCACCTGGCATCTGACGTACTGGTAGAGCCAGTTGAGCAACCAGTACCTCTCTCAGCCCTCCCAACCGCAGTGGTTACCACGTTGTGCGACGAATCGATTTACACATCAGCTGAGACATTTCCGGGGTCTCTGTTTCGCACCATTGGAGTGCACCACTTTCGAGGCTACGGTATTCTCTACCTCGTGGTCTTCCCTGTCTCTTATCGACCGCTTGAGGGAGAGCTGTTCTATTACAGCGAGATGACAGTCACGGTGCAGACGACTCACACCACCGCAGTCCATCCCCTCTTTCGGAATAGCGACACGGATCAACAAGACGTCATCAACAAAGTGCACACCAGCGACACCTTGGCAACATATGGATCCATGCCCCATGCACCGCTGTCTGCAGAGCACTATGACTTGCTCATTCTCACCACCGATGAACTGAAAGACCACTTCATCCCCTTGAAAGATGCCCATGATGCGCACGGGATTCCCACTGAAATAAAAACACTCTCAGACGTGTCCTGGTTCCCTAGCTTTGTGACTCCAGAAGACATCAGAGAGTTAATCACCGAGGAGTACATCACCAAAGGCATCACCTCTGTGCTTATTGGGGGAGATGCAGATGTGTTCCCGACACCACTCCTCTACGTGCAAGCCGGTGGAGATACAGATACCCTGCCGTCTGATTTGTACTACGCGTGTCTCGATGGAACCTACAACTATGATAACGATGAGTACTGGGGTGAGCGGTACGATGGAGACGGTGGCGGTGATGTCGATCTCATTGCTGAGGTGTACGTGGGACGAGCGGCTGTCGGCGATGCTCTCGAGGCAGACAATTTTGTACACAAGACGCTTGCGTACATGAGTACTGGCGGGTATTCCAGCGGACCGGTGGTCATGGTCGGGGAATACCTGTGGGGACCACCCAACTACCCAGTGACCTTCGGGGGAGACTCCATGGAAGAACTGGTTAACGGGTCCTCTGCCCATCAGTACACCACCCTTGGATTTCCTGCAGAGACCTACAGCATCAGCCGATTGTACGATCATAGCTGGCCTGGGTTCAACCTCAGTGATCCATGGGAGACCGGCTGGCCGAAAAGCGAAATCATGAACACCATCAACAGTGGTGTGCACTACGTGAATCATCTCGGCCATTCAGGCACCACGTACAACATGAGGATGGGAGCTGATGATATTGAGTCGTTGACGAACACGATGCTTCCGTTCATCTACTCCCAAGGATGCTACGCTGGAGCCTTTGACCTTGACGACAGCATGGCTGAGTACTACACCGTGAAAACCACCCACGCAGCGTTTGCCTGCATCCTCTGTGCACGGTACGGATGGGGTACTCCCGGGAGCACCGATGGGCCAAACCAACGCTACCATCGTCAATTTTGGGATGCTGTCTTTCAAGAGAACATTACGTCGATAGGAAAAGCAAATCAGGATTCTAAAGAAGATAATGTCTATCGTATCAACGGACCATGCATGCGATGGTGCTACTATGAAATGAACCTGTTTGGTGATCCTACCCTTGAATTTTTCATTAGGCAGAACACCGCACCAGACATCCCAGAGGCACCACTAGGCACAAAAAAAGGTGAGGTTGGCCAGACGTATACGTTTACAAGTATGACGAGTGATGCGGAGGGAGACCTCGTGTACTATAAGTGGAGTTTTGGTGACGGGACGTTTAGTCCATGGCTTGGCCCTTACCTTTCGGGTCAGCAGGTCAACACCACACATTCTTGGACGACGTGGGGGAGGTACGAAGTGAAGGTCAAAGCACGTGACCAGCATCGTGAAGAAAGCGACTGGTCTGATCCTCTGCCAGTACGCATGCCATTTGTACCGACACTTCGATTGGTTCAACGACTGTACCAAATTTTGCAGCATCTCTTTCCACAACTTTTTGTCGCTATGATGCACTCATAAATTATTTTAAAAAAAAATGATGCTGACGTAGTAGTGTGTGGTTCTGGGTGATGGAAACAAACTATAAGTACTGCAGTGGTGATTCTTCGTACGAGGGATGATGGAACCATCACCACGTTATATGCTAAATATTAACATGGTAGACCGAAGGTCTACCTTTGTGTTTTCCGGTTTCATATGGAGGAAAATGACATTGATATTGAGTGACAAGGTAGACCGCTGGTCTACCTTTTTTAGAACACAATTTTAGGGGAAAAAATTATGAGTTCAACCATATCATTAAAGCTGAAAAATCAGGAGGAAAAACTCGTTAATGCGTTACGAAGGGAAGGGCGCTCATCGAGTCAAATTCTGCGTGAAGCCCTCTGGATGTACATACAGGAAAAAAGCACAAAAAAGAGAAAAAAAGTTTTTAAAGAGGTAAACCAGGTAGACCTTTTTTCCCAGGAGGAAATAAAAAATGATGAAAGAAAAGTTTTTAAAGAGGTAAACCAGGTAGACCAGGATTCACATCCATCAGGAGAAAGTGAGGTATACCTCACATCAAAGAAGACCGCTCCCTTCAACGCACCATTTTTCGATGACTACCTTGATAGGTTGCACCACCAAGTCGCACGAGTAGAGCAAGAATTAGACGAATGGAAACTCCGCTATGTGACTGAGCTACAGTACTGGAAGGAGACGTACGCATCTCTTCAGCAAGAGTATCACACGCAGGTCAAAGACACAACCAGGCGTATCGACGAAAAGTTTGATCGCATCATGTTCTACGTTGAAGAATTACGCAGGATACCACCACACACCATCGAACCATCATCAGTGAGTCACGTAGACCATCAGAAAGAAAAAAGAAGCTCCTCACTGGTACGAATGTGACGTACGCACAGAGGACGACAGCGCAGCACACCGAAGCCCTGAGACTGAAAAATCCTCAACATTTATATGGGGAAACACTATTAACAGAACGTGGGATGGTTGCACAATGGGTACAACAATTGCACTCAAACTCTCAGCAAAAGAGGAGAGAATTGTCGCTGAACTCAACAGACAAGGCATGAGCAAAAGCGAGCTGCTGCGCAGTGCGTTACGTGAGTACTTCAAGATGCTGCATGACTCAAGCAAGGAGTGGACCTCAGAGTACATCCCTGAACCTCAGAAGAGTGATGACCTCATACAACTCCAAGAGTCTCTCCTGACGTTGAGACAAGAGCTCAACGCGGTTCGTCATCAGGTGGAGACAACCCACCTGCACCTCACGGAAGATGTGCAACGTCTCCAGCAACAGATCTCTGAGTTATCTCAGATGGCGCCACACGAGCCTCAGACAGGCGCGGTACAGAAAGCCCGTGTGCTGTGTGACATCCACGACGAAGTCGACACGTTTCTGAAGGTACGTCACCAACGGCAGACACTCTAAAGACACTACGACGATGTCGTACCCTGAGAAAGAGCAAAGTATCCTTTCACGGTTTTGACGAGGTGCTTGGTATCAAAGGGTTTCGTGATGTAGTGTTTGATGTACTGTTTCAGGTCATCAAACCGCCAGTCACATTCATCCTTCGCTGAGATCATGGAGATGACATTTCCCTTGTGAAACCCTCTTGAGACCATCTGTCGTATCGTGGTCCATCCATCCATGTGCGGCATCATCACATCCATCAGGATGACTCCTTTGAATCCGTGCTCCAGTTCCTCTAAGCAGTCTTTGCCGCAGGGGACGGTGTACACCTCAAATCCCTCTGATTCAAACAGCTCACGTATGGTGATGAGAATATCAGGATCATCATCAACAACCATGATTTTTTTTTGCATCCAAAGGCATCATCGAGTTGCAGCATATTAATTTTATGCTGAAAATGTAACGAAAATATTTTTTGAGCCGTCTATTCGAAGAACAGTAGTGGTACAACACGCTAGGTGATCATGGGGTCAAAGGGATCAGAATTTTTCCCTGAAGCAGGGATGTGCCGTCCATTCAAGCGAGTCGCTATCCTATGTAAAAAATGTCTTTCAACGGTTTCGACTTGACGTTTACTGAGGTTGGTTTTCCGAACCAGGATCTCCCCTCGCTCGTTGATGACTTCAATGATGCCACGCTCTGGGTCTGAGATAACCTTGAATAACTTTCCTTTCGATTGAAGCCAAGCCCAGATGTGCTCACTTGTCATACGTAAACCTTACTTTTTATACTGTTAGGTTGATTTGACAGTATATAAACATTACGTCAAAAATAAGGAGAAAATCACCGAAAAGAAACGACCGCTCACGGAAGGGTTGGATTCTCTCACTCTGGCATTTTACCACCGTATCTTTATATAGACACACCAAGAGAACTGATGTCATCTATACAGTACTTGAGAGATGGAAAGGGATTCAGCTATGATGCAACCAGGGTGTACAAAAGTGCGGATACTCCTAGTGACGATGTTGTTTCTAATCAGTCTTGCGTTGATTCCTAGGTGTCACGCTAGTGGCTCAACCATCTATGTTGATGATAGCAACACGACAGGACCATGGGATGGTACCGAAAACCATCCGTATGAGACTATTACCGATGCACTTGCTGCGGCAACGAGCGGTGATACCGTGCTTGTCTCCAGTGGGACGTACAACGAAAAAATAGTCATTACAAAAAATCTGTACCTCGTCGGAGAAAATAAAGAGACCACGTTTCTGGATGGCGGACAGAACGGACATGTCCTGTATGCCCATGAGCCAACAAACAGTATCATTCAAGTGGAGGTTTCAGGGTTCACGATCCGAAACGCAGGCGGCAGTGGGTTTGACTGTGTAGCATTCTCCTACGTGTCCAACGGCAGAATCCAGGACTGCCGGATGATCTACAGCGAGGAAGGAGAAGGTGTGCAGCTCGATCACTGCCACGGGATCCACATCCTTGATAACTACATCGCGAACAACAAGGTCAGCGGCATTAGCCTGACGCTCTCAGAGCAGAATGTCATAGAAGGGAACACCATTCAAGGGAACCAGAAAGGCGTCTATCTCTCCTCACTATCAACAGAAAATACCATCTCAGCGAACACCATCCGACAGAACACCCAGTATGGCGTCTACATTCTGCAGTCGTCATCAAACGTACTCTTCTTCAATGACTTCACTGAGAATAATCAGAATGCCTACGATGCTGCAACGAACACCTGGAGCCAGAGTAGTCAAGGGAACTACTGGGGCGATTATAACGACTATGATACCAACGGCGACGGCATTGGAGACACACCGTACCAGATCCCTGGTGGGGCCAACCAGGACGCCTACCCCTTAGGGTATTTCCTACAACAACCTGCACCACCGGGTCAGAACCAAGCACCCACCGCAGTGTCGCTGTCCATTTCCCCGTCGTCAGCAGACCTTGGCGATACCGTGTCGTTTTCTGGTCAGGGGACAGACACTGATGGGTACATCACCGGGTACCAGTGGCAATCCAGTCTCGATGGTATTCTTAGCACGCAGCAGGCATTCACCACCTCGACACTGTCTGTCGGCACCCATACGATCTCCTTCAAAGTCCAGGACAACCAAGGAGCCTGGTCCTCTGAAAAAACAAGTAGTATCACCATTGACCTTGGTGTGAATCAGCCACCGACCGCAGTCATTGACTCCATTGCACCGAACCCAGCACAGCAAGGCCAAGCAGTGTTGTTCCAAGGCCATGGCGTCGATGCGGACGGTGCCATCGTCGCGTACAAATGGTTGTCCACTATTGATGGCGTGATCGGGACAACAGCCTCTTTCAGCACAACGACGTTGTCGCGTGGAACACATACCATCTACTTCCAGGTGAAAGACGACATCGAATGGTCCTCACAAGTCACCTGCCCTGTAGAGATTACGAAGAATACGTCTCAGGGAGGCGGACAAAACCAGGCGCCTGTCGCAGACATCGGTGGACCGTACTTAGGGGACGTGTACGAGAGCATCGTGTTTAATGCCTCAGGGAGTGCTGACGAGGACGGGGACATCGTCTCAGCGCTCTGGCACTTTGGTGATAACACCAGCGGCGTAGGGCTGATTCAACCACATGTCTACACGACAGCAGGAACCTATACCGTGACCCTAGAAGTCACGGATGATGAAGGAGCAACAACGACTGCATCCTGTACCGTCGTGATAGGTCAACAAGGATCACAGGGTGGTCAGTCTGGGTTGTTCCCTGAACTCAACCTGGAGATACCATTTCCCCTGCTGGTGATCTGTGCCTTTGCATCCATACTAGGAGTCATTGGTGGTTTTCTGGTGTGGCTGAAGCGACGGTAGGCGTTCGTCTGTACTCACAATGATTTACACACAGAGGATAAAGAAAAAATATAAGTGATGGAGAGAGGATATCTGTATGGTTGGAGAGATGAACCTAAAAAGAATTCAAAGAAACAACCAAGCAGTTGCCGGGGTCATAGAAGCACTACTCATGGTTGCCTTAGTGTCTATTGTCATATCACTGATTCAACTGCACTACGTCCCGCAGGTCATGGAGCAGAGGGAAGCAGAGCACATGGACCAGGTGTCGAATCAAATTGCCACTCTGAAATCTGTTATTGATACTCAAGCGTTGATGGGGTCAACATCTACCGATGCACCTTTATCGCGTGTTCCTATGATATCAATGATTACCTTAGGCAGTAGAGAATTACCGTATTTCATCACAGCACCATCGTATGGTGATCTGTATGTCATTGATGAGCCAGAAAGTACAATAAAAAAAGTTGACTCTAGTAATTTAATAGAAATTTGCCCTCTAACATCGATTATATATAATGCTGATAATGCTTATTTTATCGATCAAACCTATATTCTTGAAGGTGGTGGAATTATTGTCACTCAACCAGATGGGGAATCCGTGATGCGAGCAGATCCTTCTATTTCAATTAAAAACCTTAGTGGCAACATCATAGAGCTGGAATATTATCTTCCAAAAATCATAGGGATTTCTGGAAAAACTACGACATCTGGGACTGGAAAATGCTTTATTCGAACCAATTACTCATCATATCTACCACCCGCGGATAATTATATTTATACAGGTGAATCATTTATCATCGAATCTGAATACTCGAACGCGTGGAATGAATCATTAAACAGATTACTTGAAGAAGAAATCAAGACAGTGTCCATTAATATTACTTCACATCCGACAAATCCTTCGAAAAATGTGGTACAAATATCTGCCAAAAATCCTAGTTATATTATTAACATAAAACTGACTATTGTTAACATCGAATGTCAAATTGGTCCTGGATGGATAAAATAGAAATCAAAGGTTTTTACTAGAATTAAAAACGTGAGCGTACCTTATGGCTGAACCCCTAACTGAAAAGAACAGAGAGGAGGATGCTATCCTCAAAACCCAGATTCCAGGGTTTGATGAGTTGTTCAGAGAAGGGGGTATTCCGAAGCGGAATACCGTGCTCGTTGCCGGTGGAACAGGCACCGGGAAGAGCACGTTCTGCCGCCAGATCTGCTACAACCTGGTGTCTCATGGAAAACAGTGTATGTACGTGAGTTTTGAGGAGAGCATCGAGAAGATCGAGCGGAGCATGCGTGGGTTTGGGTGGGATGCAAAGAAGTACATCGAGTCTGGGCACTTGCTGATCCAGAAGATCAACCCGTTGGATATCCTGCGGATGAAGTTTGGCTCGGTGAGCGGCTCAGGGTCAGCAACAGAGCTGTCGTACAAGATTAAACCGCTGATTATCCCGAAGGATTTTCACCCTGAGGTCATCGTTGTGGATTCGTTGACCGCGGTGATCTCTGCATCCATCAGCAAGGAGAAGAACTACCGGGTCTACCTTCAACAGTTGTTCAATTTCTTTGAGGAGACCGGGGCGACCTCGTTTCTCATTACAGAGACTGAACCGATTCCAACGCGGTTCAGTGATACAGGCATCGAGGAGTTTTTAGCCGATGGCATCCTGGTGTTGTACAACATCCAGCGCGGGGATCGCCGGGAGAATGCTGTCGAAGTGCTGAAGATGCGCTATTCGAACCATCTGAAAAAGGTGTTCTCGTTGGAGATTACCAGTCAAGGGATACAAGTCTACCCGGAACGACAGGTATTGCTGCCGGGTTACAAGTAGGTGAACGGCTCTTTATGATCGCTAATTTTATTCAGGGCATACCGTGTGAAAATGAGTTCGAATGCCTTGAGGTGCTGTGGTGAAAGTCCTGTGCGTCTGAGGATGATGGTGTCTGATTCGTCGTAGATAGTGAGGGTGCCTGTCTCCTTGTTTGAGATGGCTTTGAGTATCCTGTTGTTTTGCACCCAGATCCAGATTTTGACGTCTTTGCTGCTCATGTCATTCATTCTCATTCATCTACATGATATGTTTTAATTTATAAATATATAAATATTTTCATAAATATTAATATAGGATGAAAAAACCATGGTAACAGTAGACATGGGGAGGGGGCAAGGAGGACAATAAAATAATTATACACGCACACTCATACACCTTCTGAGGGTGGATCATGGCACTCATCCAAGAAGAAAATAGAGTACGAGTGGAAAAACTAGAACGAGAACACACAGGCGTGAAAGGACTCGACGAGCTTCTCTCAGGAGGACTCCCGAAGCAAAGCATCACGCTTGTCTCCGGCCCACCAGGCAGTGGGAAGTCAATTTTCTGCTACCAATTCATCGCCAAAGGCATAGAGGAAGGTCAGAAGTGTCTGTACCTGACGTTAGATAAAAAAATTGAAGGACTGCTGCTGCAGGCAACCGAACTGGGGATTACCTTCCAACCCGCTATTGAGACAGGGCAAGTCAAGTTCCTCTTCCTGAACATCAACAAAAAATTGATCTACGAAACCATGGTCAATGAGATACTCTCAGGGGAGTACCAGCGCATCGTCCTTGACTCCATCACCCCGTTGTCAGAGATGCCTATCTACATCAACAACCCGGAGTTCACCAGTGAAACTGAGACCATTGACCATGATGAAATCACGTCAGGCAACTTCCCGGTTCGACGGTTACATCTGCACTACATCATGAATGCACTGGAGACGTCGAAATGCACGGCAGTCGTCACTTCAGAGCTGCCGTCAAGTTCAACGAACTACTCCCGAGATGGACTGTCTGAGTTCCTCGCTGATGGCGTGATTCTCCTGAGTCTGGACCCCACCATGGACCGGCGGAAGATGGCAGTCATGAAGATGCGGAGCACCAAGCATACATTGAAGCCTCAGAACATTGAAATCGTGCGAGGCGGCATCCAGATCATCTAACCGCTATGTTCGGGTACACTCCACCAAAGGAACTGCGGGCGCTCTTCATCGTCCACTACGCCCCTCTGCTGCTGATTATTCTCATCGGACCACTCACCGCGTTCTCCGGCGTCTGGGAGCTCCCCGTCCCACAACTGTTCAGCGTCGTACTGGGCATGGTGGTTTTCCTTCTTGGTAGCTTCGTGTACTTCAAGTGGGAGCTGTTCTGGCATCGCACCTACAAGGGTCAACTCGTCACCGGTGGCATCTTCCAGTACATCAGACATCCTCACTACACGTCCCTTCTCATCGTGGGGTTCGGCCTTGCCTTGTTCTTCTACTCCATCGCAGCCCTCCTCATCGCCTGCATGGCCATCCCTATCATGATCTGGAGTATTCTTGATGAGGAAAAAGTCCTGCTGCGCCAGTATGGCCAGCCCTACCAGGAGTACATGGAAAAAGTCCCCTGGCGGATCATCCCAAAGATTTTTTAGCATATCCAGCGGCACAGCAGAGGCTGGTTAGCATTCTATCTTCGGTGGAATCCAGTTTTTCTTCTTCATGATGAGGTACATGATGGAGCCAGACAGGAAAGTGGACATCACAATCAAGACCACAGAGACCCTCCAGTCTAAAAACGTGAAACTCGGCATCCCAAACACGGTCGCCAGGGTGTTAGGCACCAGCACAGCGGTTCCAAGGACCGCAAGCCACATCGCCACGAACGCCAGCCTGTTGTTCAACATCTGCAACTGGTTGTTGTAAATCGTTTGCAACACTTCTAAACCTGACGCGAGCACCTCACTCATGTGCTCGCTTAACGCGATCTGCCTGTTGATGTCATCGCCCAGGATGCCGATGCGCTGCAGCAGCTTTGAGTTGTCGCTGATGGTCTCTGCATCACCATACCGCAAAGAATTGATCACATCCCAGGACGCCCACAACGTGTTCAAGTACGTGATGAGGGCGTGCTTCATCTGGTAGATATCGTTACCAATCTGGACTCGAGGTGCCTTGGGGTCCACCATGTACTTCCCAAGCTCATCGCCTTCTTCCTCAATCATCCGCAGGCCGTTGAAATTCTTCTCATTGTTCTCATCAATGATGCGGGTCAGAACAATCGTCAATTTATCGTTCCAGGGGATATCCTGCCTGATTTTCTTCAAAAAAATCTCGGCGTACCGGTAGATCTTCTGGAGTCGCACGACTTCCTTGGGGTGAATGGTGAGAATCAGATTCTTGCGAATAAAGATTAAAAGAGGATAAATTTTGACGTCAAAGTGATCCACCCGAACAGCAGGCAGCATCAAGCCAAGCTCAGTATCTAAATCATCGTACGCAGAATACCGCGCTGATGTGACACTGGCGACCAACTGTAAGCTGAACTTCAGGGAGGTAGCGATGAAAAAACTATCTTCATCGATGTTCTCGACGGTGAAATCCATCCACTCCAAGGCGTCTTCCCGCAATAGACCAATGATCTCTGAGACGTTATCACTTTCAACCTTTGAGGTGACTCCCTCTTTGGACAGTGAGATTAAAAACGCATTTTTCTGTGTCTTCTCCGCCTCTCCCATTTTCCGTCACCTTCGCTCCCGCTGTGTGTGAAGAACGACCATACATCACTATGGGAAATATAAATGTAGAGGGTTAGGACGTACGAAACACCATGGTGTCGATAGCCTCGGTTTGTCCGGGGAACCACTGAACAAACGCGGTTGAGAAGAAGGAGAGCGGACCTGTCGGGATTTGAACCCGAGTCAGAGGCTCCGGAGGCCTCTGTGATATCCAAGCTACACTACAGGCCCATGGCACGCTGGCGAATCTGCAGGCACCGTATATAGATTTTCTGTCAGCTCATAGGCTAGTTCATACCACAGTTGAGATAAACACTGGAAAAGAATCCATTCTCATGAGACTATATTTCGTATCACATGTGATACAAAATAAGGGGAGATGATGTGTGCTTAGGCGTTCTTTGCTTTAAACTCGGTGTACCCACACTTCCCACAGCTCAATCGATCCTTATGCTCAGCGAGAAACACACCCTCACCGCATTTCGGACAGTGCTTCCGCTGGCGGATGATTTTATCGCCTTCAACCTTGAATACTTCACGTTTCATCATAGGATTATTCCTTCTTTGCCTCTACAGATTTCTCTGGTTTTGCTTTCTCAGCAGGTTGTTCTACCTTCGGTTTCTCCGCAGGTTTCTCTTTGCTCTCTGCCTTCTGAGGCTTTTCTTTTGGTGCCGCTGGCGCTTCTTTCTTTTCTCCCCCTTCTTTCTTAGCTTCCTTCTTCGCCTTCTTCTTTGTGCCCAGGCCGTTGCGTTTCAACACATAGTCGACTTCACCAGCTTTTGCCGCTTCAACTGATCCATATATCTTTGCGTACCCTACTGTTGTACGCGCACCAAAGTGAGAGTGCATGAACGAAACCATGATGTTCTCTTTCTTGGCATTGAGCTTCTCAGCAAGCTCTGTGCGCACCAGCTCTCGCTTAGGGGTCCCCTCACCCTCATGACGAATCACGAAACGTACTTCTATCCGCCCAAGCAAGAGGTTATCCGTCTTTGATTGAATCTCAATTTCCATAGACCATCACATTCTCTCGAGTACTTCTTTGACTTTTTGCTTATGGGCCGCTGTTGCTTTGACGACCACGACCCCCTTATTCGGCAATCCATATATTACTGTTGCGCCTCCCGGAGCAAGGGAGATAGCGGCTAGTGACGCGAGGTCTTCTTCCCCCTCGACTTCGATGCAGAACGGACCTTTGTCCAGGTGGGACATGACCGTTTGAATCGCATCCCACAGCTCATCAGTGATGGTCCCAGGAGGGTTCCTCAGGTGGATGTGGATAGCCGTAAAGGATTGGATGAGACGTTTTATCTCCGAAGGGTATGGCTTACGCTCGAGTACAAAATCAACAATACAGAGCACCGGGGTGAAGCCGTGCTTCAACAGGGTGTAAGTAACTCTATCGCCTACAGCAATGATGGTGCGTTCCTTCTGAAGTAGCTGGAGAAGTGTTGGCTCATCGACCAGCTGCCCTATGTACCCTTTCAAGGTCTCTTTCAGGTCATCGGGGAGGACATACATCGCTAACTGACCTTTAAGGCGTACTTCCCAGGCTTGGTGATGTTCATCTTCTTTGCCACCTGGGACTGCGCAGGATCACGGACAATGACGTAGCCGCGCCATCGATTCACGGTCTGCTCTGAACAGTGCGGACAGCGATCCTTCTCGGTGAGAAGATGGCAGCTTTTACACGCGTTGAGACCCTTCATTTTTGCTCCCTCCGTTCGCCACGTCGGTCATGCCGTCGCTCTGGTTTTCTTTCGCCGCGCTTGTCGTCCTTTGGCTCAGCGAGCCACTCATGGGCGCCCAGTGCGGGTTGACGCATCGTCAGACCAATTTTACTCTCCCGGGCGGATAGCTCGTTTAAACTCAGGGCGACAATCCGAGCGCGAATAGGGTCACCGACCTTCAAGATCCGCTTGGTTTCCTTGCCTTGGATACGGTTACTTTCCACGTCCACATCAACGTAATCATTCATGATTTGACTCATGTGCAGCAAGGCGTCGAGCGGGCCGATATGGCAGAACGCCCCGAATTCCACGACTTCGCAGACGACACCATCAATGAGCTCTTGGAGCAGAGGATTGAAGGTGAGCGCCTCGAACTCCACCTTCTGGTACATGCTGCCGTCGCCATGGATGACAATCCCGTCACCAACAGGTTTGATGTTGTCGACGACGACGATGAGCCCATGGTTCCGTCGAAGAGTACCCTCAAAGGTTTTCTGGACGATGTCTTTGATGGCATTATCTAAATTTTCTCCGAATCGCTCTGGTGGCACGCGGACTGTATCATGTATTTTTGCTAAGGTGTACATTCTCTCACGTTGGTATCCTATGATAAGGTTCGAACTGGAATGGACTTATCCCTTAAATCTTTTTTGAGTGCTTAAAGATAGCGGCAACCAAGAGGAAAGGGAACAGGGTTTCTCGGAGGAAGAGCGGGGAGTTGCTAGGGAGAAGGTTTATAAAACATTCGCTATTCCACTTCTTGTAACGCTCCATTGCAGGAGCACTCCAAAAAAAGAATAGGAGAAATGAATCATGGTTGAATTCAAAGTCGTGGTCAACGATGTGTCATCTGGTAAATCATACAACATCCCAGTGAGCGGTCATCATGCGAACTCACTGATAGGCAAGAAAATCAACGATGAGGTTGATGGTATCTTTGTCTCCTTACCAGGGTACAAACTACGGATTACTGGGGGGACCGATAAAGATGGGTTCCCCATGCGCTCTGATATCCCTGGGTCTGCTCGTAGGCGCCTGTTGTTGAGCCGCGGGCTGGGGTTCAAACCCACGGAGCGTGGAAAGCGGAAGAAGAAATCAGTACGTGGGAACACCATTAATCAGGAGATCGTTCAGGTGAACATGAAAGTGATGAAACCTGGTGCAAAACCCATAGAGGAAATCATCAAAGCTGAAGGGAAGACAGAGGCCAAGGAAGCACCAGGGGAGAAGGAGAAGAAAGAGGAGAAGTAATGAGTTTTACACAGCCTCCTGAGATCAACATCGGTATGATTGGTCATGTGGACCATGGGAAAACTACGCTCACCCAGCGGCTGACGGGAAAATGGACGGACGAGCACTCTGAGGAGTTGAAGCGGGGGATTTCCATTCGTCTGGGGTACGCGGATGCCGCGTTCTACAAATGCCCTACCTGTGATGAGCCTGCGTGCTACTCGACGCAGAAAACCTGTCCGGTGTGTAAAGGAAAAACCGAGTTGCTGCGGGTGGTCTCGTTTGTCGATGCGCCTGGTCATGAGACGTTGATGGCGACGATGCTGTCTGGTGCCGCTATCATGGATGGCGCGGTGCTGGTGATTGCAGCCAATGAACAGTGCCCTCAACCACAGACCCGTGAGCACCTCATGGCTCTTGAAATCATTGGTGCGAAGCGGATTATCATTGTACAGAATAAAATTGATCTTGTCTCTGAGAAAGATGCCGTGAAGAACTATGAGCAGATCGTGAAGTTTGTGAAGGGTACCTGCGCGGAAGGGGCACCGATCATCCCGGTGTCTGCCCACCATGACATTAACATCGATGTGCTAATCAAGACGATGGAGGAGCACATCCCGACACCGAAACGTGACACGCAGAAGCCGCCGTTGATGTACATCGCACGGAGTTTTGATGTGAACAAACCTGGTGCGAAAGCTGGCGAGCTGCGCGGTGGCGTGGTTGGTGGCTCATTGTTACAGGGAACGTTGAAGAAGGGGGAGCAAATCGAGATTGGCCCAGGGCGGAAGCGTGAAGTCGAAGGAAAAACAGTCCTTGAGCCTATTTATACAGTAGCAAATTCGCTTATCACAGGAGGCACGGTGACTGATACCGCGTTTCCTGGTGGGTTGATTGCGATTGGGACGATGTTGGATCCTGCGATGGTGAAATCAGATTCCCTTGCAGGGAAACTCGTGGGAAGACCCGGGGAGCTCCCACCGGTCCTGGAGACTTTTGATTTGTCTATGTGTCTCTTGAAGCGTGCGGTTGGCACAGTTGATGAGAAGAACGTAGACCCCTTGAAGACCAATGAGCCGTTGATGCTCACTGTGGGGACTGCGACGACCGTTGGTATTATCAGTGAGCTGCGTCCTGATTGGATACGGGTGAAATTAAAACTACCGGTATGCGCTGACCAAGGGCAACGAATCGCGGTGAGCAGACGTATTGAAGGCAAATGGCATCTCATAGGGTACGGGGAGATAAAATCCGCAAAACAGTGATTCTGGATAGCAGTGCCGTGCTGTCGTTTTTTGAGTTCTCAGTGGATTGGCAGCAGGAGCTCGGACGGTTACTTGGTTCGTACCACATCGTGGTCCCTCAGGCTGTAGCACAGGAATTGCAGGTGCTTGCCAAGCGCCAGCGTGGAGGCAAGAACGCTGCTGCTGGGTTGAAGTTGATCGCACCGTATGAAGTACTGGCTGACGCTGCACAGGACGCTGATCAAGCATGCCTGAACCTCGCGCTGAGAACCAAGGGAATTGTCGCAACGAATGATACGGCGCTTCGACAGCGGTTGAAGCAGCAGGGTGTTCCTGTGGTGTTTTTACGGGGAAAGAAACGGCTGGCTCTGGATGAGTAACAGGGTGGTGCATCCAAGAAAGTTATTTAATAACAGTCTGTATTCTGCATGCTGTCGCGTCGGGGTGGCTCAGCCTGGTCAGAGCGCCTGACTCATAAGCCCAGCTGAAAGGTTCGTCTGCAGCGTCGTTGCGCTAAGATATCAGGAGGCCGCGGGTTCAACTCCCGCCCCCGACATACTTTTCCTCTGCCTGATTTTTATCTCCTCCAAACATTTAAATATCAATCGATGAGATGACACATCCTTGGCCTAGAGAAATCGAGAGGGAAGAAAATGATGAAAAACAAGATCGTAGGTTTCTTAGTGGGTATGCTTTTCATCGTTCCTGCCATCGCATTGGATGTAGGGGCACGAACGACAGCACCGGCAAGCTCATCTGAAGTAAAAGCAGCATTCATCTTTGGGAGGTACACCAATCTGACTGCAGACAACGGGTACCTCACTATAGAGGCAGTCAATGTATGGGTCATCTATAAGGAACCGAGGTCGTTTGCTCATTTTCCCCGTGGGACGCAAGTCACCTTTGATATGTATAGCGCCTATGGGCATATGTTCAAAAAGATAAACGTACTCTTCCTGCATGTTGAACTTGTGGTGTAATGTTAACATAGTAAAGTAATACAAACTTTTTTTTGTTTTTACTCTTTAAAATAGGTCTTTATATTTTTATTTTTT
>JAFGML010000009.1 GCA_016927555.1 Thermoplasmatota archaeon | reverse complement strand
GTTGTTCTTTTTCTTCGTCTCCTTCTTTGCGTCTCTTCGCCATACAGGGCCAGGAAGAAGTACTTCTTTAAAAGGTTTGTTCCCTGCATTTCTTTTAAATAAAAGTACGTACAACCTTCCTTACGTATAGAAAGAAGAATCACGATGTCTCGGAAATAATCAGCGCGTAGTGCGCCACCCCGCCAAGACACAGCGGACCCAATGTATAGTACTGCTCAATCCACCAGGACGCCACCTGAGGCACCGGCGAAGAGAAGTTCACTGGATACACATCGTAGGAGACTACGGAGGCATCATTATGCGCAGCAGGAGAAGGCCCCGGGTTCATGATGTTCTGCACCGGGTCACACAAGGCGATGGAGCCATCAGGGTGAATCCCTGCAACCGCGACGTAGTGACCAAGGAACGTCTTGAACACCACAGCAGAGGGGTTGTAGAACAGCAGGTTGATGATGACTGCATCCTGCTGCTGCAGCCGGTCAACAATCATGGAGAACGACGGGTTCTCATACGACTCAACAGCGTAGTGGTCCGCAAGGCCTGCATCCGTTATCCACTGCACCGCACCCTTCTCCAAAAACTGTGAGTAGGTTCCAGCGAACCCACGGATGAAAAAGTACCGGCAGAAGTTCGTGTTACAGTACCAGGCGAGCTGCTCAACGAGCTCTTTTTCTCCACGTCCGTTCCACCAGGGCGTCAATGCATCGTTGACATTGTTGAAGTTATGATCATCAGAGCACGGCCCTGGGGTTGGCGTCCCAGGAGCATGGAAGTCACGAACCAGGGGGTACGAATCATTCCCATCACCAGGATACCCCTCGGGGTCCTCATGCCGGGCATCGAACCACCAGAACACATCAGCAAGGCACGTCGGGCCACAAAACGACCACAACCCACCAACAAAACGCCAGATCCCCTGACGCGCCTTCCAGTTATCCTGCCGCTGGTCAAAATCAGGCAGACCCATGGGCGAGTAGTTCGGGTACGACGGCAGATAAATCCAGTCTTCCTGCCCTGATGTCAAAGGCGGTGAACCATTGCCTGCAGACGAAACGAGAGACGTAGAAACCAGTGTGAAGACAACCAGCATCAGAACAATACTCACCGTATTCTTCTTCATCATTTATTCTCCCTCTAATATATATTACGTTCTTATATTTAATGATTGACACGCTCTGTTCCTGTTTTACCAGCGTTGTATCCTTCCTACCCCCATTGGTTGTGTTCTCAGACGTTTCGTCGCACCCAGCATATCCTATAGCCGTGTACCCTGAACTCCGCGTCCACGACCCAGCCGTCCCGCATGTAGAAATGAAACGCAGGCCTACTGGTATTCGTCACACCAGTCACACCCCCATACCGGTGAGCATGCGCATACTCGTACAAGAACTCCAACATCGCACGCCCATACCCCTTCTGTTGATCCTCAGACGTGGTTGCATACAGCATCAGCTCAAGGCATCTCTTCTCATACCGTGGTTTATGACGGTGGTACACCCAGAACTGATGCATCCCTCTCACGCCAAGGGTGCGCAGAATACCATGCGCAAACGTCAACGTCTTTCGCAGCGAAGGTTTCGCATCAGAGTCAACACAGAGACCGACGCACACGAGTCTGCCTTGGTCTTTGATACCAAAAGTCTTGATGGTTCCATTGTCTGCGTACAACTCAACGAGACTCTGCAGGACTGATGCGGTGTGGTATGGCTTGTCCATCAGCACCGGCATCTGAGGAGACTGTGCAAACGCGTGATACACCAGCGTCATGCCCTCGGCTGTCTCCTGCTCTGATAACTCAACAACATCCTGTGTCATACCCATAGACCCACCTACTAGTGCTGTCTCCTCCCTCCTTTTTTTTCACCAATCGCAGCAATGAACCGATGGACGATAGGGATAGAAGCACCCGATGCGTACTTCTGCTGGAGAAGATCACCAACGCGATCGATGACTGCATCCTTACACGACGCATCAACCATCTGCATGAAACCAGCGGTTGCACCTGAGTACAGAATTTGGTTAATCGCCTCCTTTTTGGTGCGACACTCGAAGGTTTTGCTCCCCTTCCAAGACGCACGAACGATGAAGCCGCTACGCCGCATCTTGCGCACCAGCGACCCACGTGTGAGCAAAAAGTGTGGTCGTATCAGCTGGGTCAAGGCAGCTGGCTCCTCTGACAACGCCACAGCTAGGAACCAGAGGGACCACAAGTCCGACCAGAGGCTGTTGTCAATCACCCCAAGCTTCCCACCAGGGCGAAGCACCCGTGCCATCTCCTGTATCAAGCGACGTGGAGGGAGGTACCCCAGACCCCATGCACAGGTCACGACATCATACTGCTGTGACGGTTGACGCTGAAGGTACCTGAGTGCATCCTGCTGAACAAACCTACACCCTGGGTGGGTGTGACGGGCGATGTCTACCATTCCTGCAGAGGCATCAACACCAATGACTGTTCCACCAGTCGTCTTATAGAGTTGATTCGTCACATACCCCGTGCCACAGGTGACATCCAGAGCATCTCCTCCCCTGGCGGGATGCAGTCGTGTGAGCATCACATCGGTGAGATGGTGCATGTACTCTGTCCAGTAGGTATCATAGAAGCCTGCTATCTCATCGTACCCCTGCTGCACCAACTGGGTTGAAACATCCTGCTGGGTGACATACAGCTGAAAGGCACGAGCGCCAAGGCCAAGCCACTGCTTCTTCCTCCAGCTACCTCTCTTCACTTCCGACATCGTGCCCTTGGGTTGAGATGCCTTGCATCTTATTAATCTTTCAGTACCTATTCCAGTAAGAGAGCCTTCAAAGAATAGCGCAATAAAACAAGTCTTTCCTACGTGCTATACTATTGTCATGGTTAGAGGAACTCAATGCCCTCAGGCAGCTTCTCAAGATACTTCTGAAAAGCATCAGGCCAGTGCTTCGGATCCAGTCCTTTCTGCGCCAGAAACGCAGTCGTCCACCGCTGCAACCCAATCCCTGAGCATCCGCTCCACAGATCACTCTTCTGCGCCTTGATGTTAAACGCAGTGATGTACTTATCACCCAGGATGCTGAGGTTCTGAAACTCCAGCCACTCTGAGTCCTTCCGCGAACCCCGGTACGGCATGTACGCCTCAAAATCAATGGTCCCGGTATCCTGCGTGCCCTCATCACATATCTTTCCTGCCTGCTGCATGTACCAGGGGGTCACCCAGGCCATCCGCCAGTCCAACTCAAACACATCATTGAAGACATGCTTGTACCGCTCCAGCATCTGCTCCCGAAGTTTCAGTAATTGCTCACGGGTGCCGATGTACACCGGCTCAATCCGGTGGAACTCATCCACCCGCTCGATCCCATGCCTGCCACCAGACTCATACCGGGAGGAAATAGCGGTCTTATCATACACCAACACAGGCAGTGATGCCTCTGCAATGGTTTTACCTTTGAACGACCAGTAGATCATTGGGCACTGCGCGTAGCACAACCCTGCTGCTGGCGGACTGAGGTTCTTCTGCAGCTCACCGACATCTACCTCTTTGGTAATCTTCGTCAGATCAATGAAATGCTCCCAGTCCTTGGCATCACGGGTCCTTGGCTCACACACATAGTAGAACTCGTACGGCATGCCCTCCATATGACCGGTTTTCAACCACACATCAAACGGCTTCACATGCGACTCGATGACTTCCTGGAATCCCAGCGGCTGTAAGACTTCCTTGATAGCGATACGCTCCATCGCCTTCAGAATCGCTGTCGCCTGAGGATAATAGAACCATTTCCCTTTCGTAGGGCCTTGCTTCAGCCAACCCTGCTTCTCCATCTCCTCAGTCGGATCCTTAGCCCAGACTGGTTTTCTCTCCTCTGACTCCCAGATTAGCTTCCAGAACTCTGCCTTCCCCTCGTAGTACTGATTCTCCACTTTCTCTCTCACACGGTTGATCATCCGGTCAATGTAGTTCCGCCGCAAAAACTCCTCAGACACATCAGACAACACCATGGTCGCCTGCGTCTCTTGCATCTTTACATCAGCAAACGGGATGCTGACGTCCTTGAGCGGCTTTCTCTGCAGGTCAAAAGAAATCGTGTACGTTTCAATAGTAATGGAACGAACACCAACACGATGCGTCTTCCCAAACTCCTTGCTGAACGCATTCTTAATCTGCAATAACGCATTGTGCGGACGCAGGGTACCTGTGGAGGTGATACTAAGACGGAGCGTCTCTTTTTCAAGGGAATGCTGCTCGATGACTGCAAGCTTCTCAGGTCCTTTCCGCAGGATCGTCTCATTCGTCGTTGTAACAAAACGATCAATGTCTCTGGTTAGTGAGGTGACGTCGCAGCTTAGCGTAAAGCATGCCTGCAGAGTAAATTGCATCATCAGACAGTTATCCCTCCATGGATACTTAATGCTTATTCACAACATCATCAGCAACAGACACACACGCCAGGTAGTCATCCAACGTATGCAGCAGCGAAGCAACCGAGGTACTCTTCACTACAGCCTGCAAGGTCTTTCCCTTCAGCGTCGAGTGCACAAACCCCTCGTCATCAGCCTTGAGTGACTGCAGGACTTTTTTTGCTGTTGCTGCATCCTTAAACTTTAGCATCAACGTACATTCCGCTTTCATGGTGTTCCCCTCATCTGCTGTTGTAACAGATCATCCACCTTTGTGAGGAACTCCTGCTCCTGATTCAACCCGATGGTAGCACCCGCAGCAATCTTATGACCACCACCATGTCCACCGAGTTCTGTTGCGACCTGCTTCATCGCAGACCCCAAATCCAACCCCTGCGCTACGAGCTTCTGGTTCCCCCGACACGACACATGCACCTCATCATCAGCCTGCTTACGCACCAGGGAAAACAAGGGTTTCTTCTCATCACACACGTAGTTGACCGCGATACCAGCAATCACACCACCTAGCGAGGAGTTCTGCGCGTAGAAGTACCGCATCACTTCGGTCTCATGGATTCCACCATCCTCAAGTGAACGGAGACCATCGAGGATCTGCTGCTTGTAGTCCTTCTCCACGCTGACTGCCTCAGCCCAGGCATCAGTGTTCCCCAGACACAACGCCAGACCCAGGCTGCGATGCCCGTTCTTCCCACAGGCATCAAGCAAATCAGCGAACCGCTCCAGCGCAAAGCCACCAGCAACAGAGAGGTACCGCTTCCGCAGCATCATATCAATGACGGTCGTCGGGCATCCTGCTTTCAGCAACCGAAACACGAGCAACGACTGCAGACGCATCATCGCCTTGTGGTCAATGTCTTCGAGACGCGCTGCTGTGTCAACCTGGAGTTTCTCAAGCACAGCCTCAATAGCCTGCTGGTTCCCAGACAGACCAGGGTAGTAGGGATCAATGGAGTAGAGTAACGCGTCACCAACAGACGCACCGTACAACTTGATGCTGGTCTCCTCACACAGCAACCCGTTCTTCAGCGCAGCATCAAGGATTGTTTTGTTCACCCCACGGAACCCACCGATGTACTGCTTATCACCGGTCGCACCAGCAAGTGCCAGGGGCGCTAAATCCTCATTTGTAGGGTTCAACGCCGTCGCCAGCAAATAACTCAGGGTCGCCCCACACGCCTCATAGTTCCCATCCACACCAAAGGAGTTACAGTTGATCTGCAACACATGCTTCGTAGTCTCCGTCGTCTGGTACTGATGATGGTCAAGGATAATCGCTTGACACCCAAGCTCCTGAATAGTCGCAAGCTGCCCGCTGCCCATATCAGCAAATACAATCAACCCATTCTGCTCGCTTTTCAGTCGATCAAAGCCTTTCGTAAACGGATTGCGCATCAATGTCGCATGAAACTCATACCCAGCACGGTACAACGCGGTGCACAGCACCCCAGCTGCAGAAATCCCATCGGCGTCATAGTGGGACACCACCCGAATACGACTCGACGGTGGCAACGACCGTACTATCTCTGCTGCCCTCTGACATGCAGACATCAAATCTTGTACCATATCTTCTACTCGACCGACCAGAAAAACACGTAGGTGACTAAAAAGATAATGGAAGAACTCTACTCAAACATCAGCTTGGCTTGATCAAGGCTGTACTTCCAGCCCTCAGGGAGACGCTCCTCACGGTGGTAGTACTTCATCAACCGACGGATCTTTGACTCCGTCAGCTG
Source organism: Thermoplasmatota archaeon (assembly GCA_016927555.1). GTDB lineage: Archaea > Thermoplasmatota > E2 > DHVEG-1 > DHVEG-1 > SM1-50. Next base: position 35,199 of record JAFGML010000009.1, on the reverse strand, counting down.
CAAGCTTCGCTTCATCTGATAATCCTTTGGATTCCCGTCGAGATGCTTCTTTAACTTCAACGCGGTTTTAATCAAATTCTGCAAATCCTCAGGAATCTCTGGTTTAATGTTATGCGCTAACAGAATCTCTGAAATCGTCTTACCTGTCGCGACTTTCACATCGGGAACCGCATACTGGTCACGCAAAATCATCCCAATCTGACTGGTGGATTTCTCAGCTTTGGCAAGCTCAAGGATTCTCCCCTCGATTTCCCTAGGGTTCAGGGAACTCCACTCCGGGTGTTTCTCTCGTAAGGGATGTGTTGATCCTGACTGTCCTTTGCGTCGTGAATGCATTCGTGCCATTCTTTACACTCCATGAACTGCTGTTAAGGAAAGTCCCTAATAAACTCCTCGTATATAAACGTAAAGGTCAACACAGACACCCTCACCCGGAGGGAACATCACTCTCTCACCATGTGCGTTTCCATAAAGTATATAATTTTCATGATAATAGCACACCTGAAAGGTTGCAGGAGATGCCACTAACCATTTATAATTCACTATCCAGAACCAAAGAGCAGTTCACACCAGTCAAATCAGGCGTTGTCTCCCTGTACGTCTGCGGCATGACCGTGTATAGTGATACGCACATCGGCCATGCACGGACCTACGTTGCGTTCGACGTGATCAGACGCTACCTCGAGTACAAGGGACACAACGTCACCTACGTACAGAATATCACTGATGTTGACGACAAGATCATCGCAGCCGCCAACCAGCAGGGCGTCGACCCGCTGGTGTACTCACAGCGCTTCACCCTGCGCTGCCTGGAAGACCTCGATGCCCTCGGCGTCAGACGAGCTGATCTGTACCCCAAGGCATCCGAAGCCATCCCAGACATGGTGACGATGATACAGCAGATCATCCAGAACGGGTACGGATACGTCGCTGACGGTGACGTCTACTTCTCAGTCGAAGCGTTCCCAGCCTACGGCAGACTCTCTGGTCAGAACATCACCGAGATGAAGACCGGAGCACGCATTGAACCAGGGGAGCAGAAGCACAATCCTCTGGATTTCGCGCTCTGGAAGAAAGCAAAACCAGGGGAGCCTACCTGGCCGTCACCCTGGAGCCAGGGTAGACCCGGCTGGCACATTGAATGCTCCACCATGAGCAGCAAACTCCTCGGAGCACCCTTTGACATCCATGGCGGTGGCATGGACCTTCGGTTCCCCCACCATGAGAACGAAATCGCACAAGCAGAGGCAGCCACCGGCAAACCTTTTGCGAACTACTGGATGCACATCGGCCTGCTCACCATCAACGGGGAGAAAATGTCCAAGTCCCTGGGAAACATCATCAACGTCAAAGACATCCTAGGCACCTGGGATGCCGAAGTCCTGCGCATGTTCTTCGCGTCTGCGCACTACCGCAGCCCCCCTGATTTCAGCGACAAGGCACTCACCGATATCAAGAAAGGACTGGACCGACTTTACCGCCTCAAAGAGCGACTCGAGCAGCACGCCGCACCCACCCCAGAACACAAGTTGAATGCCTCAACACTTAATACAAATGAAAACCAGTACCTTACGGCCATCACCTTATTCCAAAACGAGTTCGAGGCAGCTATGGATGATGACTTCAACACCCCCAAGGCGTTCGCCTGCCTCTTCGACTTCGTCAATACAAGCAACAAGTTCTTTGATCAGCAACACCAGGGTCATCCCGCGCTCTGCAGACACGCCCTGGACACGTATCTGAAGATCGGAGACGTGCTGACGTTGTTCCAACCAAAGGCCACCTGTTCATCATCAGACCAAGGTGATGTTATCCCCGCGCTGCAGAAGATACTCCAGTCCTGTGGACAGACCCCGAAGGCAACGACGGTTGACGAACTGCTCAACGCTTTGCTCGCTGTACGGGAGGATGCCCGGAAACACAAAGACTGGAAGACCGCTGATCACATCAGAAAACACCTCGAGGAACTCGGCTTTGAAATCCAGGACACTGCCTCAGGGCCAGTATGGAGGAATAAGTAACGTATGAAACGCATAGTCGTAGGCTTTGACGGCTCAGAGGGAGCAGAAAACGCGCTCAATAAAGCCATGATGATCATTGATGCGGACGGTGAACTCATTATTCTGGCTATCGTTCCGTTACCGTCTGATCGGAACCTCCTCGATCAAAAAAGCTATGAGATACTGAAAGCCAGGGCGCATAACCTCGTCAACAGCGTCGTCCAGGACCTTGGGTCCCATGAGTACACCATCACTGGCATGATTAAGGAAGGAGAAGACATCGCTGCTCTTCTCATTGACACAGCCAATGAGCTGCACTGCGACCTCATCGTCCTGGGCAGCAGAGGAGCCAGTGAACTAGGAAAATACCCGATTGGCAGTGTCGCTAACAAGGTCGTCCAGTACGCAGCAAAACCTGTGATGGTTGTCAGGTAAAGAAAAGTAGGATACAGGATTATTTTCCTTTGGTTTGATGTGCACGGATGCTCGGACGGATTTTCTCAGCACCTTTCCCCTTGTACATCAGACCGCGTCCCTTTTGACCAGCGCTGGTCTTGCCTCGCAACACACGCCGTCGATTCGGGAACGCTGAGATCCAGTTAATCTTCGGGTCATTCACCACGGCTGGGTGCGCAGGATCCACTAAAATGACCTCATAGTAGTGGTACATGCCGTCCTTGCCGACCCAGTAGGAGTTCAGCACCTCCATGTTCGGGTAATGCGCAGCGGTGCGCTCCTCGGTGATGCGCTGTGAGTTCTTCGCAGGGGTCAGTTTCTTTGTTCCCCGCGCTGAGGGTTTCCGACCGCCTTTAATCTGATGGCGGTTCAGGCCACCATGCCGGACGCGTCCGCGAACAACGATGTACCCTAACTTGGCTTTGTACCCCAGGTTTCGTGCGCGGTTGATCCGTGTTGGTCTCTCAATTCTCAAAAAGTTTTCCTCTCGTCTCCACTGTATCATTCTGTTTTTCTGTGGTGACTGATACGAGGTATCTGGTTTTTTCCACTTGTCACCAACGTAGTCGTACATGCTTTTTCCCATGATGGACACCTGTTACAATGCTTGGTTGTAGGGGGTACGGAAGGAAACTCTTTATTTAAAACTTTTGTCGACTCCACCTGCAGTTCAGAAACTGATACGCTTTGGAAAGGGACGATATCCCCCCTTAAAACGAAGTACCTTTACACACTACGTGAGTAGCGAATCGTCCTAAATAATAATACAAACCCTTAAATATTAATCCGATGTTTGGAAGTGTTGAAAGCGAGGGATACTATGAAAAAAATTATTGTGTACGGTATCGTTTTTCTTACCGTTGTAAGCGTACTTGGAGCTGGTGGTATCGCATCGATGCACCTCAACACACGATTCCTGAATACTTCGACAGCAAGCGTTCTTGTCGATGACATCTCAGCACAACACCACTACGAACAAACCGAACAGGCTTCTGGTGGTTTTCGGGATTGGACGATTATCGCGTCCTATGACATCCCTGAGGGCGCCTCTGGCTTAGCCTACGACGGCACCTACTTGTACTGCGGGATTTACGGGGCTAACGGCGATGAAATCTACCGCATCAGCCCAGTGAACGGCAGCTACACACTTGCGTTTACTGGGACGCAGGCGGATGCGTACGGCCTGACGTACGACGGGCAGTACCTCTGGACGACAGACCATCCTGGTGGGAGTTCGACGCCTGCGGTAGCACTGCAGTACGACTGGAGTGGCAACCTGCTGAGTCAGTTCAACCTGCCTACCCACTACATCTCTGGTATCGCGTATGACAACGGGGATTTCTGGGTGTCGCAGTACTACCCAGACCCAAGTATTATTTACAAGGTCACCACCACCGGCACGGTGCTGCAGCAGTTCACCGCCCCGGACAACCAACCATGGGATCTCTGCGTAGACAATAACTATCTCTGGATGGCAGACTACTGGGGGGACACGTTGTATAAAATCAATACAACAACAGGTGCGTTGGTAGACAGCCACGCCTCAGAAGGCGTCGACCCCGCAGGAATTGTGTATGACGGCCAGTACCTTTGGTACTGTGACAATGGCATCAACTACAACGTTGATACCCTCTACAAGGTGGATTTGTTAGGCAGCGGCACCCCAGAGATCTATGTCCCGGTGACGACCCACGACTACGGCACAGTGACCGTTGGGCAATCCGTGACCTGGAATGCGACGGTGCAGAACGTTGGGACTGCCACCCTCAGCATCACGGGTGTGGTCATCCCTGGGTCTGTTGACGTCTCCTGCCCGGCAACCTTCCCGATAACTGTTCCTGAGGCGGGTCAAACTACACTTCCGTTCGTCTATGCACCACAGACCGCTGTTCCTCTCAACGCGATTGTCACGATTCAATCCAATGACCCCCTGCACCCTGAGGTGCAGGTCACCTTGCTGGGGAATGGGGTGAGCTCTGGTCCTGACATCAACCTCCCTGAGCCGTCCCATAACTATGGGCCGATACGCATGCATGCGACGAAACGGTGGTTCATGGAAATCCAGAACCTCGGTGACGCGACCTTGACGGTTAGCAGCATCACCTCCAACAACACCCAGTTCTTCATCGATGCTGGCGTGTCCTTCCCCATCAACATTGGTGTGATCGACTCGTTTGATGTCCCTGTGTGGTACCAACCAGCGACGGTTGGACTGACGCATGGGACGCTGACGATCACCAGTAATGACCCGGATGAGAACCCGTTCCTGGTGAGTGTGCAAGGCTCTGGGCTGGATGCCCAGTACCCGATTGGTGATCAGCTCTGGCAGTACTACATCACCACGAGCTATGACAACAGTCCTAAGGCCATGGCACCCATCGATGACATCAGTGGTGATGGGATCAGCGACGTCATCGTCTGCTCCGAGGATGACTACGTCCGCTGCTTCAACGGCAACGCCCATGGGACTGCTGAAGTGCTCTGGGAGCATGAGATCTACGCTGGCTCCGTGTACTCACAGAAAGCCCTGGCGATCACACAGGATATCGATAACGATGGCTACAAGGACGTCGTGGTCGGTGCCGCCTGGGGTGGACGATTAATCAGGATGATTTCAGGTAAGACTGGTGCGACGATCTGGACGCATGACACCCATGAGTACGGCGGTGGCGGCTGGGTCTACCAGGTGGACTGCCGCTTTGACTACAACAATGACGGAGTGCTTGATGTCCTGGCCAACACCGGGGATGACTCCACCGATACTGGTCCGAAACGAGTGTACTGTCTCGATGGACTGACTGGTGTGTCCATTTGGGAGTGCCCCATGGGTGGCCCTGGGTACTCAGTGATTGGGGTCGAAGACTTCACAGGAGATACCATCCCTGATGTGCTCGCAGGTGCTTCCAACGAGGCAGAAACCATCGGCTATGCATTCGGTATCAACGGGGCAACCGGTAGCATTTTGTGGACGTTCACCGCAGCAGGTACATCAGTGTGGGCGTTAGCACAACTTGATGATATCTCTGGCGATGGTATTGCTGATGTTGCCATCGGTGATTTCACCGGGCACATGTACGGGTTGAACGTGACCAACGGTGCTGAGGTCTGGAATCACTTCCTAGGCAGCTACATCATCACCCAATTCGAACTCCTTGACGATGTGAACAACAACGGTCATCAGGAGATTGTCCCCCGGTATTACGGCTCCAGTGTCAGGGTCATTGACAGCTTGGATGCGGAGGTGATCTGGGTGTACGGGGTTGCTGATAAACCAGCGTGCATCGCCCGCTGTGATGATATCAGCGGCGATCAGATCAACGACCTGTTCGTAGGCACCTTGTTTTCCAACAACTACTGTTACTTCCTCAATGGTGTCAACGGCACAGAGTTGGAGTCCTTCTCGATAAGCACTCCAGTCGATGCGATTGCGGCAATCCCTGATATCGTCGGTGATTTGTCCATGGAGATGGTCGTCGGCGGCCGGGACGGCAGGGTCATCTGCTACTCCGGGGGTCTTGGTGCCATACCGATACAGGCTGATTTCTCCGTGGATGTCACACAGGGGACCGTGCCGCTCACCGTGCAGTTCACGGACCTGTCGACCGCCTTTGGGACCGTGATTACCTCCTGGGAATGGGACTTTGAGTCTGATGGCACGGTGGATTCCTTTGAGCAGAACCCGCAGTGGACGTACGCTGAGGAAGGCGTCTACACGGTGACACTCACCGTCTCTGACGGAGAGTTCACTGATGCAGAAGTCAAAGAAGACTACATCACCGTGAACCCTGGTCAAGCACAGCTTGCTATTGGGGAGATCACCGGTGGGCTGTTCAAGGTCTCTGCAGAACTCCTCAACAATGGGACTGGTGATGTCACAGACGTGAACTGGAGTATTCAGCTGTCCGGTGGGCTAGTACTGTTGGGAAAGACAGCCCAAGACATCCTCCCGTCTCTTCCACAGGGATCCGTGGAGGTTGTGACCGATAGACCTGTGTTTGGACTTGGGCGGGTGCAGATTACGGTGTCCGCGGACGCAGAGGGTGTTGCGGCAGCCACCAAGACTGTTGATGCGGTCGTGTTCCTCTTCGTCGTCATCATTAGATAACACACAAAGAGGTTGCCACGATAGAGAGGCTGTGGTCCTCTCCTCTCTCTTTTCTTTCTTCGCTCCACTGAATGCTGTGGTGGTGCTCCATCAACCTTAATAAAGAATCAGTGTATTGGGGGGCCTGGGAGTGCTATGGAGCATTTTTTCAACACGAAGATGGAGACACTACCAAAGAAGAAACTGCAGGAGCTGCAACTCGAGCGGTTGCAGAACACCGTGCATCTCGTCTACGAGACCGTGCCCTTCTACAAGAATGCTTTTAAAAAACTGAAGGTGACACCTGCAGATATTAAGACGCTGGAGGATATCAGAAAACTACCGTTGACCACCAAGGATGATTTACGCAAGAACGCACCCTTTGGCCTGATGACCACAACACTAGAGAGCTGTGTGGAGCTGCATGCCTCCTCTGGAACTACTGGTGTTCCAGTGACCGTGTGTTACACGCGTGGTGATCTGGAGGTCTGGTCTGAGGTGATGGCACGCTGTCTGACCATGTCTGGTCTGACAAAGAAGGATGTGTTTCAGAACCCGATACCGTATGGTACGTTCACTGGTGCATTCGGGTTTCACTATGGTGCGCAGAAGATAGGTGCCTTAGTTATACCGTCTGGCCAAGGACAGTCGGAGCGGCAGATTAAGCTCATGGAGTACTATGGGACGACGTTTCTGTCTGGTGTTGCCTCCTACATGGTCCGTCTCGGACAAGTGGCACTGGAGATGGGCATTGACCCGAGGCGGTTGAAGGTCCGCAATGGGTTGTTCGGCGCAGAGATGTTCACCCCTGGGTTGAAGACCCGGATTATGGACGCCTGGGGTATGGACGTCCATGACATCTACGGGTTGACTGAGATGTGTGGTCCTGGGGTGTCGACGGACTGCGATCAACATGATGGGTTGCACCTCTGGGAGGATCACTTCCTGGTGGAATGCGTCGACCCTATCACCTTAGAGCCGGTTGGACCGGAGGAGGAAGGGGAGCTGGTGCTCACGACGCTGACGAAAGAAGGCATGCCGCTGCTGCGGTACCGGACCAGGGACATTGCGAAGCTGTATGATCAGGGCACCTGTGAGTGCGGCAGGACCCACGTGCGTCATTCCATGATCAAAGGCCGGTCCGATGATATGGTGATCATCAGGGGGACCAACATCTACCCCGGTCAGATTGAATCCGTGTTGATGAAACACCCCTTGGTGGGGGGGAACTGGCGGATGGTGCTGACCACTGAGAATGATGTTGATATGCTGACCGTTGAAGTGGAGACAAAGCAACGGCTCAGTCAAATTGAAAGCGAGCAGCTCGCTGAGACGCTGCAGAGCGGCATCAAGGCGGTGATCGTGTTCACCCCCTGCATTGATGTGCTTGCACCAAACACCATTCTCGAAACAGGTTTAAAGGCAAAACGAGTTATCGATAACAGGAAGAAGGAGTGACTATGAAAGCAGCAGTCAAAACACTACTCAGCCACCGGTCTGGTGCACTAGCGGAAAACGAAGTCAAGGATCTCCTGCGTGCGTACAGCATCCCGACGACCCGGTATCAACTGGTTCACACTGAGGATGACCTTTCGCACCTCTCTTTGAAATTCCCTGTGGCATTGAAAGTCTGCTCTTCAAAGATTCTGCATAAGACAGATGTCGGCGGTGTGCGGCTCAACATCCGTGATGCTGAGGAGCTGCGCTTGGTGTTCCGTGAGTTCAAAAAGAAGTTCCCGAAAGAAGCATTCTTGGTGGACCAGATGGTCGAGAAAGGCGTCGAGATCATAGTAGGCCTGGTCCAGGACCCGACGTTTGGGTTGTCAGTCATGTGCGGCGTTGGAGGGATCTTCACCGAGTTGTACAAGGACGTGTCGTTCCGTGTGGTCCCCATCGACAGGTACGATGCGGTGCAGATGATTGAGGAGCTGCAGGGAAAGAAACTCTTAGAAGGCTTCCGGGGGATGAAGGCAAACAAGGAATTAGTCATTGACCTTGTGTTGCACGTCTCCAAGCTTGGTGAGGAGCTCATTGACCAGGTGGATCAACTGGATCTCAACCCGGTGTTTGTGTACGAGAACAGCATCTGCGTGGTGGATGCGAAGATGATTTTAAAAGAATACTAACGGTGATGGTGATGAACCTATGAAAGACTATGAAGTCAAAGACATCGGCCTTGCGTCGTTAGGCAGAAAAGAAATCGAGATCGCAGAACAGGAGATGCCTGGGCTGATGGCGGTGCGTGAGAAGTACGGCCCGAAGAAACCCTTGAAGGGGGCGCGAATCTCCGGCAGCCTGCACATGACGGTGCAGACCGCGGTGCTCATCGAAACCTTACGCAAGCTCGGTGCGCAGGTGCGCTGGGCGAGCTGTAACATTTTCTCGACGCAGGACCATGCTGCTGCTGCCATTGCACACACAGGTGTCCCTGTGTTCGCATGGAAAGGAGAAGCGCTGGCGGAGTACTGGTCGTGTACGAAACGAGCGTTGGATTTCGGTGGCGGGAAAGGACCGCAGTTGATTGTTGATGATGGCGGGGATGCGACCCTCATGGTGCACAAGGGTGTGGAGGTGGAGCGCACCCCATCGCTGTTGAAGAAAGACTACAGAACACAAGGGAAGGATTACCAGGAGCTCATGGCGTGCTTGGCCAAGACGTACCAGGAGGATCCCTCGTTTTGGTCCCGTCGGGTTGCTGACATCAGAGGGGTGTCTGAGGAGACGACGACTGGTGTGCATCGGCTGTACCAGATGAAAGAGCAGAACACGTTGTTGTTCCCTGCGTTCAATGTGAATGATTCAGTGACGAAATCAAAGTTCGACAACCTGTACGGGTGTCGGGAGAGCCTGGCAGATGGCATCAAGCGGGCGACAGACGTCATGGTGGCTGGCAAGACCGTGGTGGTCTGCGGGTACGGTGATGTCGGCAAGGGGTGCTGTCAGTCGATGCGTGGGTTTGGCGCCCGGGTGATTGTCACCGAAGTCGATCCAATCTGTGCGTTGCAGGCTGCCATGGAGGGCTACGAGGTGAGGACCGTAGAAGAGACCCTTGGTGAGGGCAACATCTATGTGACCGCGACCGGCTGTAAGGATGTAATCACCGCGGAGCACATGAAGAAGATGAAGGATCAGTCGATTGTGTGTAACATCGGTCATTTCGACCATGAGATTCAAATGGACAAGTTGGAGAAGCTCAAGGCAGTGAAAAAGGTCAACATCAAGCCGCAGCTGGACAAGTACGTGTTCCCTGATGGTCATGCGATTTTTGTGCTGGCGGAGGGCCGGCTGGTGAACCTGGGGTGTGCGCATGGTCATCCGAGTTTTGTGATGAGTAATTCGTTTACGAACCAGGTGCTGGCGCAGCTGGCGTTGTGGGAGAAGCCGTATGCGGTTGATGTGTACATGCTGCCGAAGATCCTTGATGAGGAGGTCGCGCGTCTCCATCTGCAGAAGCTCGGGGTGCACCTGTCGAGGTTGTCGAAGGAGCAGGCCGCGTACATCGGTGTGAAGGTGAACGGTCCGTACAAGCCTGAGCACTATCGGTACTAAGAGAGGAACGCTGTCAAAAAAAGAGTAAAAAAAAATGAAGGAAGAAAGAAGGAGGAATTGGGGACTTTAGAGGAACCTCATCCTTCTTTCGATTTTTATCCATGCGTCGGATAATTCATCTTCCCGGTAGTCGTCGATGACGTTACACATAATACTAATGAGTACACTTCACAGTATTTAATACTGTCGATAATAATATCGGCATTTGTCGAATATTTGGTGGGGTTCCAACCATACTTTAATCAAACACAAGACGATGTCGCACCGACGCACCATGATCACGCTCATCGGCACCGGGCACGTCTTTGACCTCTCCAACGCCCTGCTTGCCATCTTTGAGGAGAAGCAGCCAGACATCCTGTGCGTCGAGCTTGACGAGCAGCGCTACCAGGCATTCCTGCTGCGCAGCACCAACCCTGCCGCCTACCAGGACGCAAAGAAGAACCTGCCCCTCATCTACCGCATGCTGGCACAGTTCCAAGACAGCGTCGCCCAACAGTACGGCGTACAAGCAGGAGACGAGATGCTCACCGCTATCACCTACGCCCAGTCACACCAACTCCCCGTCGGCTTCATCGACACCGACGCACAAGCACTCTTCATCCACATGTGGCGAACCATGCCGTTCTTCGAAAAACTCAAGCTGCTCCTCTCCGGCTTCACCGGTTTTTTTGTCAACAAACAACGCATCGAGCATGAACTCGCAGAGTACCAAAAAGACCTCGACGGTTACCTTGAGGACATCGGGAAGAAGTACCCCACCATCAAAAAGACGTTGATCGACGACCGCAACATCCACATGGTCAACAGGCTCAGTCATGTCCATGCGACCTACCAGCGGATCATCGCCTGCGTCGGCGACGGACACGTCCCCGGGATCTCAGCACTCTTAACAGAACAGCAGATCCCGTTTGAAACCATCCGACTGCAGGAGCTACAGACACTGACACAGAACACGACTGGTGAAACAACGGGACATTTCTCTGTCACCTATTCCTCCTCGTTCCCCTCTGGTGATTGAGACTAGTGTTTCATACTCCTTTTTGTGTTGGGATACCATTATAAATTCACACAGAATTTCTTGTCATGGTGACTCTATGTTTTGTCCCTTCTGTCGCTCGCCGATTGCAGATAACTTAAAGCACTGTCCCTTCTGTGGTAATGAACTCCGTTTCAAAACCCGGTACACCCCCGGGAAACTTAGTATAATACTAGCGTTCAGTGGACTTGTTGGTTCACTCATCCTCTTACTCCTCATCAGAGTTTTCTGGTACGGGGCCGTCTCCTTTGCAATCTTTTTTTCAAACATTCTGATGATTCTCGCAGTACTTTCAATCATATTAGGAGCCTATGCCTTTTTCAAGCAGCAGCGTGATGTCTTTGGATTAATCGGGTTGTATCTTGGTCTGTTGCTCATGTTTGGTCTCCTCATTGGTTCATCGTTAGCCCTCTCGTACTCTCAGATGAGCAATTACAGCGAATACGGCTATATCCGTCCAATGGAGTATATCGTTCGTCTTTACTTCCCCTGGTGATGCTTCATCAGAGCCTGAAAACGATGCGCTTCCCTGGCTTTTCTCACAGGAGTGATTAACCAAAAGAGAATCACACTCACAACGGTCAACCCCACAAAAAGATACAACCCGACAAGTGACCCAACGCGAATGTTGAAAAATTCTGAAGACTGAACAGAGAGAAACACCTCATTTAAGAAGAAGATACTGGCGGAAAACACCACACCAATGAGTAATGCGGCTAGGAGAAAGAACAGGTACGACGACACCACCAAGTTGAATTTTTTCGCTGTCACGCTGTTCACTGTGCCCTGTGGAGCAAGCTTTTCGACCACCTCAGAAAAAAACATACCACTGGTGGCTCCCTCAACGTAGGCAATAAACAGGATGATGAAGAAGACAAACAACCAGACGTTGTCAACCCCCCATCCATAGCTCGTGGGTACTCGTGAGAGGAAGTACAACACCATCATGCCAACACTGGAGATGAGAATCGCTCTGCGGTGTCCTTTCCACACCCCATACGCACCGATAATCGGCATCCCCCACAAGAAGAGGTACACACCAAGGTTCAGGAAGTACCGCGACACGTCCACGACACCTTGGATGTCAAAGAGGAGGTACGCACCAATGAAACTGAGCAGGAATCCACCTGCGATGCCAAGGAAGAGGTACCGATGCGCCTTGGGTGATATTTTTTCGATGACATAGAACCCGAATCCAAGAAACAGACTGAGGAGCGCTAGTACCAATGATACGATGAGCGTGTAGTGAGGCGTGTCTACTGACTGAAACAAACTAGCAACATATGCCCACATCGCCATCATCGTCACACAGCACAGTAACGTCAGTACCGTTGCTTTCAGCACACGGAGTTTCCAGCGAACAACAGTTAGCGACGTATCCGGTATTGTTGCACCTCCTTTAACGCTAACGCGAGTGGTTCTGCAGGGTTCCAGTCAACGATCCGTGCTCCTGTTTTCCGCACCTGCGACAGCGTCGTCTGCCGCTGCAAGGAGAGAATGCGATAAGCAAGATCGTAATCAGGATCCGTCCCCTGCAACAAATACTCGATATCAACAGGTGATGGGGAGATGACCAACACCGAGGCGTTGTGTGCCTGCAGTGTCTCAATGGCACTGGCGATCGAGGGGTCGTCCTCTAACGAAGAAATGAAGATCACGAGTGATTTATTGGGAATCATGTGGCCTATCGCGGTGTTAATTGTAGCATGAACGGTAAATGACCCTGCTGCTGTCGCCTGCACCAGTTCCTTTGTTAATTTAAACAGCTGTGTGTTGCCTGACTCCGGGTACACCCAGGTGAGTTTCCCGTCTTTCTCCCCGTAGATAATGAGTCCTACGCGATCACGTTTTTTTAGAAATGTTGCTGCCAGCGTCACTGCTGCTTTGATTCCATACTCCAGAGGGTTCTGCTGAATAGAACCGCTTGTTTGCTGGTTCTGCCGTGCATCAAGGATGAGAATCACGTCGGTCGTACTCTCAAGCTCGTACTCATTGACCATCAGGTTCGTCCACCGTGCAGAGCATTTCCAGTTGATGCGCTTGTAGCTATCGCCCGGGACGTAGGTCCGGACACCATGGAACTCCGTGCCGAGTCCTGCCCGTCGCGTGTACATCATCCCTGGGTAGGGGTTGACTCTGCCTTTGACTTCAATGTCTCGGATTGTTTCGACAGCGGGAACCACGGTGAGCTGATTGCTTCCTTCCATGGTCTTTTCTTGGTAGAATAACCCAAGGCAATCCCTGGATCGTACACACAGAGGACCAATAGTGTACTGCCCGCGCAACGGGCAGAGCACATCGTAGGACATCGTCATTTCTTCATTGTGTTTCAACGACAGCAACGCATAGTTACTCCCATTGACAATCCTGACACGTTCAGGGAGTTCGTCGTACACCTCGAGGAAGCGGAGCTGGTCACCACTGTTTTTTAACGTGTAGGTGACTTTGACGATGCTGTCCTCAAATACAGTGGTATGCGATGTCTGATGACTCAGCGACAGATTCATGTCCTCAAAGGAGTACAAACTCACACTGAGAAACAGGAGTATTATCAACGGGGCAATCCACAGCAGCACCGTCCAATCCACCAGCACCAGACTGGCAGTGATGATACCGAGGCATCCGGCGATGATTGCTGCGAATTTTCGTGTCCGCATCTCCTACCCAACCGCGACTGTAGGGACGGGTGTCGCCTGCAGCAACTCTGTGACAATCGCCTCTGGTTTCACACCCTTGATGCGTGCCTCAGCCTTCAGTATCAGTCGATGGGAGAGGGCAGGCACTGCAACGTTCTTGATGTCATCAGGAACCACGTAGTCCCTACCATAGAAGGCCGCGTGTGCCTTGGCTAACTTGAACACCGCGATGGAGCCTCGTGGGCTGATGCCAACGTCGATGCGTGATTCCATGCGTGTTCGTTGCACAAGACCAACGATGTACTTTTTCAATTCATCGTCGATGTGGACTTCACTGACGGTTTTCTGCAGCTCCACGATGACCTGCGGGCTGGCTACCGTATTGATTTTTGTATCCCACAAATCCTCTTTTTCCATCCGCCGGAGCATTTCGAATTCGTCTGCCGCAGACGGGTACCCCATGTTCAGCTTCATGAGGAATCGATCGATTTGTGCTTCAGGTAAAGGATAGGTTCCTTCGTACTCAATGGGATTCTGCGTGGCGAGCACGAGGAATGGCTTCTCCAACGGATAGGTTTCCCCCTCCATGGTCGTCTGCCGCTCCTGCATGGCTTCTAAGAGTGCTGCTTGTGTCTTTGGTGGGGCACGGTTGATCTCATCAGCTAGTAGGATGTTGGTAAAGATTGGTCCCTTGATGAGTTTAAAATCACCGGTTTTTTGACTGTACACATACGTGCCTGTGATATCAGCTGGGAGGAGATCAGGGGTGAACTGCACCCGGCTGAACTTACACCCTACGGCAGCCGAAAATGTTTTCACTGTCAAGGTCTTTGCCAGTCCAGGGTAATCCTCAAATAAGACATGTCCGTCGGTGAGTGCGGCAAGCACCACGTACTTGATCACCTGTTTTTTCCCAACGACAATCCTTCCCACCTCATCGACCAATTGCTTACATATGTTCGATACCTCTCCAACTGACTTACTCATGATTTACCATGCCTCCATTTTTTCAACTATCCTTCTTACTTTTTCCTTTGAGTGGTTCTCTCCTCTCTTTTCTTTCGAAAACACACCAAAGACCGTCCCGCGTGGTGGTTGTGACACGGACAGCAACCACTCTTCAATCTCAGCATCATGGATATAGGTTGCCATAAGTGCACGATTATTTTGATATAGCTGCCGCACGGATTCCTCTGAGATATCCTGCGTTGCTTTTATTTTTTCAAAGAATAGTCTTCTCACCAAAGCGTGAAGTGGCGCTTGCTCTGCGTCACCTTCTGGCAAATTTTTTAATGACTCAGCTAGATCCCTGAGTTGGCCTGTCCGCTGAGACGTCTCAACCAACGATACATGCCTCCACTCTTTGGGTTTTTTTGACAGTTTCACCAACACGATATACACCGCAATCGTGCTCAGCAGCAGCACCAGAATCGTAAGAGACCACATCATCTGAATAAACCCTGCATCCATAGCTGCGACTGTGAGGAAATTCACGCTGCTCATCCGCTCACCTTTCCTAGTGGTTTTCTGCGGATTTTCTGCACTGGCGAAAACACGATGGTTTTCAGACAACGGAACATGTGCTCTCGGTCCTGTTCGTTGATGTCATGGTCGCTGTACCGCGCTTTCTCGAACACCTTAGTCAACTCATACAGATGGTCTGGTTGTATCGCGAGGTACTCGCGTGCCACGAGGGCGAACTCCCGTGGTGTGTACCCTTCTTCCTTTCTGATTCCTTTCTTCTCTAGCAACTCGCACATTTTTTGATAGCACTCAAGGATTGTTTTCCGATGGTCTTTCTCTGTTTGCAAGCGCGAGAGAGTCAGCGCGATAATCTCTTCTAACGATTGCTTAATGTCTCGTTTTTTCTTTCGATTTCGTAAAAAGAGGAACCCCACAACAAGGACTATGCTTAGAAGCAGTGCCGCAAGGCCGAAGAGAAGTGGATATGGACCAGTGCTCTCAGTAAGAATCTGTACAGTCTTTTCAACAGTTGACTCACGGTACACCTCAGTGCCACTAAATGAGACGCGGAAGGCATGATTCCCTGTGGACACAGACCTAGGGATGTACATTGAGACGTTGAATGACCCATTCGTGTCCGTTGTCGCGTTTCTTCGTGGAAAATCCCCTGTTATCTGAAGAGGCATGCCCGCGAGGGGTGCCTCCTGGTCATCGTTGAGTGTTCCGATCACCAGAAATGTTACATTTTGAAAGAAAGCTGTTATTGAAGGCATGGTGAGTGTTATAGTCGTGTCTGACTGTACCAAGAGCGTCTCTGTGTCTCTTGCCTCAGCATAGCCGCTATCTCCAGGGTACAAGACGATGAGGGTAGCGTTTCCTAGCGAACAGTTCACTGGTATTGTCAGGGTGGTGGCAAATGATCCTGCTGCTGATGTCGTGGTATTCATAAGCAATTTATTCTGCAGAAACATCTGAATCGGTTGTGATGCCATGGACTCACTTGTCAGGCTCGTCAGTGTTCCGTTCACAGTAATTGATTCGTTCCGTGTGACGTTACGTGAGCTTACGGAGATGTTCAGCCGTGTACTTTTATCCATGACAAAAATATCTTGCTCTGTCATTGACCCTGCGAGGTACTGCTCCCCAGAGTACTGTGCTTTCACAACATGCTTTCCTAGAACTGACGGCTGATAGGTGACATTCGCGGTCCCTTGGTCGTTGGTTATTCGTGTCGCTACTAGTGAGTTGTTCCAATAGAAGCGCACTGTGCGACCAGGGAGTGGTTTTGTCCCAGCATCCTGGAGGAACGCCCAGATGGTCACCTCGTCGTTGAGCCCTATAGAAGTCGGCATGACCAGCGAGAGGGTTGTATTTGAAAGCACCTCCATGGTTGGGTCTGATGAGGATTCCTTATAATCACCAAGACCCTGTGCTTTTGCGACAACGTGATTTATTCCAGGCTCAATAACGCCGGCAACCTGGCACTCAATGCTAAACACACCGTTTGCATCAGTCACTCCAACGCCGGTTGATACTCCTGCTTGTGCTTTGTCTTTTTTCACATAAATCTTCACAGGCATTTCAGGTATGCCTTGGAGTTGTGTATCCGTGACTGTTCCTTTCGCAAGAAATGCTCCACCGATGTACGCAGAGGAAGTGACCTCAGTAAGGGTTGTTATCGTTGAAATATTTCCTAAGGTTTGGTTCCCTACTGCGTTCTTAATATCAGGGATATCAAATACATCAGCCCCTAACCTGTTACAGCAACCACATGGACCAAGGCCACCGAGATCAATTAGTGACCACCCATAGGGAGGGATGTATGATTCTACAAATGCATGGCATTCATTAGTGACCAACCGTGTTGGTATGCCTATGCAGTTGGCAGTGATAAAAAACGCAAAGGATCGTACATAACATGCCCCGTGGCCTGCGAGAGCCGTAGCGAGGTAGGGATTAGGCTCTTCTTCCTCTGAAGGGATTTCTCCCTCTGTGAATGAATTGAAATAGTGAATTAACTCCGACATAATGAGCTGCACATTGGTTTCGCCAGTTAATCCTAAGGTGTCAATGACGAATGCTGCAGCAGAACGAACAGAACTGGGAGGTGTTTGGATTATCCCCTCAGGGATTTGTGACAATGTGAGAGTCTCTGAAATAGCGTCTGCATACGAATGTCGAGCGAGATGGTAGTACGAAGCAGGAGCAGAGGTGAGAATCGTGAGATTCACTTCTTGATAGTACCAATTCTGTATAGGTTTCACATAATACGTGTCTGCTCCGTCTTTGAAGAACTCAAACACCATCTCCGGCACCGTACAACTGTAGGAGATAATATTTGCGTTTGGCGCGACAGAGGGAATCGCGATGGGTTCTTGTCCGATGATTTCTAAGGGGATGACTCCTCTGAATATGTACTCGTACTGGATGTCTGACAAGTCTAGCGAAGAGAGACTTTCATTGGTGACATAGGCAGTGTACTCCTCAGAAATCGCGTCATAGACCAGCCACCGTTTCAATCGGTCTGATGTGTCAATTGAGGGATTAAAAATCACATAGCATTCAGGGTTACCTCCAAATCCAAATCGAAGGATGTCCCGTGTTTTTAGTGGATCCGTATTGGAGGAATAGCGCAACTCCCCTGAGGAGCCTTCACCATTTCCTTTTCCTCCGCTACCTCCGAATCCTACACCACTCTCTCCTGCCTCCTGAGAATCAAGGATTCCATCACCATCAGAATCAGGGTTTAAAGGATTGGTCTTCTGGCCACAGGTACATAGAGCGCATGACCCTCCATGGCAACATGCTCCGCACGTACACTCCTGGCCATCTAACAATCCATCACCATCTGTATCAGGGTTTGCTGGATCAGTCCCGTTCTTCAACTCAACCCCATCGGGAACATTATCATTGTCAGAATCATAGTCAAGGATATTTGGTATGAGATCTTCATCAACGTCCCCAAGTGGATGCAACTCGTCCCGCTGCTCTTGCTGCGATCGGTTCAACCAGTACTGGTACTCTTCCCCATCTGCAAGTTCATCATAGTCACTATCAGGATTCAGCGAATTCGTGCGAAGTGTCTTTTCAAATGTATCGCTTAATCCATCGTCGTCTCGATCGATGACGTTCACACTGGTGATGAGACTGGCGAGTGCCCAGGAGCAAAACAGGAGAGCACAGACTGCTGCGACGCTACGAAGGAGTTTCCTCTTCACCTCTCACCTCTTAGTGACCCTCTTTCCTGTTGGAACTAATGTAACTCATACGAGAATTAAAACGTTTTGTCTCTTCTTTTTCTACGCACGTCATAACGTTTTTATTATCACAGGTGATTGTGAGTTGTATTGATGTTTCAATGAAACAAAAAAAATTACTCTCTTCCGCCATGGTTTCATTGCTTGTCCTCATGAGCTTATTTTTCGTGATCCGCTTTCTCAGTGTACCAACCAGTGCAACAGGATTTATCTCTCTGTGGACTCCCGCTGGTTCTGAAATACATTTTCCCGGGGATTCCGTGGGAATCACCTGGGGGTTCTGGGATGCTGGAGCCTATTTCACAATTGAATTATATAGCGATGGTGGATATTACCAAACCATTTCTTCATCATGGTATGCAAGCGGGAATTATGGCTCATACATCTGGTACGTCCCGGATGGTATACCGAAAGGAACTTACTATCAAATTAAAATCACGAGCGTCAGCAACTCCAGCATCTATGACTTCAGTAATTATTTTAGCATTAACGAACGCACTCTTACTGTCCTCTCACCTCATGCAGGGGACGTCTGGTACACAGAGGATACGGTTACTATCACTTGGACTGCAGAGAATATAGATGGAACAGTTGAATTATTGTTGCGACAAGGAGAAAGCACTTATATAATTATTACCAACTTTATCCCTGTTTCTGAGTACTCGTGTTCGTGGGAGGTTCCGTCGTCTCTCTCCTCAGGATCATACCGTGTTTATATTCGTTCAAATTACTATCTACCTATCGATGACTATAGTGAGTATTTCTCCATAAAAAAACGTTCTCTCACACTTACCTCACCAGACCAAGGTACCTTTTGGTTTCTTGGAGAAACTCATCCTATCACCTGGGTATCAGACTATGCAGGAGAGGATGTGAGCCTCTTGTTATATGAGAAAAGAAATTACAGTGATTTTTATTATGAACTTTTTACGATCGCAGCAACGACCCCAAACGATGGGAGTTACTCTTGGACAATCCCCGCCTCTTTAAATCCAGCCTTTTCGTATAAAATTTATCTTCGAAGCGTGATGTACTCATATGTATCAAACTTCAGTCACCCCTTTTTTGTTGAAGAACGATACATCCGGGTGACGTCCCCTGCCTCAGAAGCAGACTGGTATCTCGGTAACACCTATAGGCTCTCATGGGAGTCAAAAAACGTTGGAGACAAGGTGACCCTTGAGTTGTACCAGGCAGGAACGCCTAGTGCTACTGTTGCGGTGAATATTTCCAATAACGGCACGTTCCTCTGGCACATTCCGAAGTCTTTGGACTCTGACGATGATTGTACCATCAAAATAAAAAGCGTGGACATCCCAGACTTCTATGGGTTGAGCAGTTCGTTTTCGTTACTACAAAAAAATATTGTTGTTTCTTCACCTAGTAGTACTGCGACGTTGTTTAAAGATGAGACGTATGAGATTACATGGGAAACCTGTGGCTTTAGCTCCAATGTCCGTATTGAACTCTGCGTCGGTACGGTGTCTTCGTTGATGATTGCTGCAAATGCGAGTAACACAGGGTCGTACGACTGGCAGGTTCCTTTGGACCTCGCGTCTGGTTCGAAGTACCAGATTAAGATAACAAGTCTCGAAGAAGATAGTATCTATGCATACACCGCTGGTTCTTTTATCATTGAAAATACCTTTCTGCAGCAGTGGTTGAACACGATTGTTCTGTGCGTGAGTCTTTCTGTTGGTTTCATCTTTCTCTACGTGTTCCTCATCAGGAAGTGGCTGCAGAAAATTGCTGCTGAGAACCAGGAGGAGGGGACGATAATCCAGATTCCGGTGCCGGTGCTCAGTGAAGAGGAGTACGAGGCGATTTGGGAACAGCAGAGAGCCTAACGCTCAGTGCTCTGTAAAACGTGACTTGTTGTTTGAACAAATCAGGATTATTGGGAAAGCAAAGGACTATTAAATTCTCAGGAAATAACCTCTAGAACCATTGGGCCTGTAGCCTAGCCTGGATTGGGCGGCAGTCTCCTAAGCTGCAGATCGCGGGTTCGAATCCCGCCAGGTCCGCTGTTCACACACTCTTCATTCATCGAGCAGAGCTACGAAGTTCAACGTCAAGAGACAGTTCATCAACTACCAGGCCATAGACGTCCTCTGCTTGCACCCGCAGTATGTAGTGACCAAAGGGATACCTCACTGTCGGAATCATGATGCCTCCATAGGTGACATTCTCACCCTGGGCAAGACTGACGACCCGCACCCGAGCATCTTCTCGAATAAGTGCTCCGTTATTACGTAAAAAGTCTAATGAAAGTCTAAATGTACCTGACAGACCTGTATTAGTAAATCGTACTTGCAACACGATTGGCAAGGGGAGAACAACACTGTCATCCAAGAGTCGTGCTTCAAGATACCCAGATGCTCCTTGGTTTTGAACCTGTACGCTCAGTTCTTCAGATACTTGATTATTCGACGTGTCACAGGCAGTGATCCTGAGGACATGCATACCATTCTCCACATCTGTTGAATCCCACAGACACTCATAGGGAGACGACGTATCAGTACCTCTCAGCACATCATCAACAAGGAACTCAACTCTGTCCACTCCTACATTATCAGTGACATCAGCACTAATTGTAATTGTCCCTGAAACGATGTCTCCGTTTGCAGGATTGGTCATGGTTATCTGTGGAGGTATCGTATCCCCAGATTCATGAGGCATCCCGTCCCAGACTTCAATATTATCAAAATACAGATGACCTTCCATATTCTCTACAGGTGAACCAAGATGCTTTGCATGTTTAATGAATCCAACAGAGTTGATCTCTCGGCCTTCATTGTCACTACATCGATAAGGGACATTCATATCTTCTAAAATCAGTATACTATCTTCCCAAATTCGTATAATTCCATCGGCGCTCTCATCATATTTATCTTCTACAACAGTACTTCCAACATGAAAATAAACTTCATAAGAATGCCAATTGTGATCATAGGCATGATTTGTCAATTTTGTTGTTGCTCTGTGGAAGTAATATTCGCTATATGCAGAATCTTGACTCCAAGTATACCAACTATAACTCGAAGTACCAGGTACTACATTTAATACCGGATTCCAACCATTTAGGCCATCGGCAGCTGTTGGAAGATCAGTGATTACAGTAAATTTAAAGTTATGAATCTCATTTGTTTCGTCGTTTCTATCTCCTAAATCTTCGTCAATTCTTAAGTCAAATTTAAGATAGAGCTCTTGACTCCCACCTACCGTATCATCAAATCTCCACTTTGGACCTGTGTACGAATCGCCATCAATATACTGCATTTGTATGTAGCACATTGCACATTGGTCTGGATTTCCACCCTCTGCTAAAAATTGGCCGTCACATTGAGAACCATGTCTCCCATAGAATGGTCTCCCTGCCCTTGATATCTCACCGGTACCTGTTGGATCACATTCTGGGATGGGATCTCCAGTACCTGCAACAACATCCTCAAAATCTTCAAAACAGATACAATGGCTGTCTGTGATTTCATCTCCCAATGAACGAGGTGTGCTTATCGTAGAGCAAAAAAGAACAACGACTACGACCATTCCTACCAGCTTCATATATCTTTCATATCTCATCTTTCTTCACGTCTCCTTCTAAACAAGTTCTACAGGCAACTGCACTTCATCAAGAGCAGAACCAACCTCATCTGTTGCCCGTACTCGAAGAATGTACAAATTATTCCGCGCAAAAGAGGTAGTAAATTGAACACAGGAAAATGTGACCACTCCACCCTCTGTAAGTGTCACAGCTGTACCACGAGCATTTTCAACAAGCACCGATCCATCCGATGCAAGAATATCAACTGATAGACTAAACTGACCGGAAGGCCCGGTGTTCGTAAAACGAGCTTGAAGAATAACTGGAAATGGTTTTTGCACAACAGTATTACGAAGTCGAGCCTCCAAAATCCCAGAATATTCAACACTCTGATTCAAAACCTCGATACTAATATCCACAGATGCAACATTACCAGATGTATCGTACACCGTAGCAGAAACACTATGAGCTCCATCAGCAACAGAAGAGGTATCCCAACTGCATTCATAGGGACCAGAACTATCACAACCGATCACCTCATCATCAACAGAGAAATCAACCCTGTCCACTCCTACATTATCCGTGGCATCAGCACTTATTGTAATTGTCCCTGAAACAGTATCTCCATCCCCCGGTGTGAGTATCGTGATACAGGGTGGAATCGTATCATCGCCGCCTATTTCCACAGGATAGGGATCAGAGATGCATCCATTAGCATCAACAACAAAGACGTACACTGTTCCACTGAGCCCCTCAAGGTTGACATCAACGGTAATCTCAGCAGGCTCCCAGGTTTTCACGAACTGGATATTTTTCACTACCTTCATCTCCTGACCGCACGTGAACTGAGGCGTCTGGGAGATTTCCACTCGTGCCCAGGTATTATCTGCGACAATATCATCATAGTAGCCTACATTCTGGGGATGCGGATGGTGCACTTGATCCATATCAAAGAAATCAGTCAACGTGATATCCCAATCATCAGGAAACAGATTTTCACCATACAGAGCATGGCCGTCATACCACCGATGTCCGTCTATGAAATACCGAAGTTCATCAAGGTTCACATTGACCTCGATTTCAATTCTATGCCACCTTCCAAGGAATGATTCTCCTTGGACGTTCTGATCATGCATATCAAACCAGCTAATTGTTTGTCCAACGCATTCCGAACCGCCTATACCAGTGTAATCAGAGTGATGACCGACTCGTTCTTGCTGGTTGCAACTCACATAGAAATCATTGCCATTGGGACCAAACCGCACTAATTTCCATTGATCCGGAAGTTCACTGTCCCAGTCGTTTGGGAAATACATCCACATCGACCAATAGTACACACCGTTGTCATCAAATACTATCAACTGGCTTTGGCCATTGACTGGTTCAGGCCCCGGTCGTATTTTTGCGCCACCACCCTCACCTGTCATAGGATCATAGCCAGTTGCATACAGAGATTTGATGCCTCTGGCCTGCGTTGTACTAATCTGAACCCGCCCAGCTCCACTTCCGCCACTCGCAAAATTATAGTTCGCAGCCATAGGAGCATCACCTTCGGTGACCGCGGAGTACGAATCAAACCTATCATACCACGCACAGAGGTACTCGGTCCCCATGACATCATAATCAGGATGGTTGCTGAATCCTGAACCAAGTATGGTTATGGTGTTTCCTTCTTGAACAGACCCTGCTATCGAGGTGATCATTGGAGTTGTCTCAAAGCCTCCATCAGCGTGTGCAGAAGGAGTTACAGCTATCAGCATCGATTGTGTGCAGAGCATGACTACTATGAGTATCAGGTGCATCGTTCTCATGTGCATCCATTCCTATATATCATTATTTTTTCTTGAAATCAAGTTTATAGTCCATACTATAAATACATTATTTGATGAGTATCGAAGAACAGAAGATTCCTTATCACGCGTCATGACGATGACGAGGTATTTCTATCGTAGCGTCTTTATCTTTTTTTTCCTAAAAATCTAGTGTGTCCCTTTCCCTGGCTTAGTCGCCAGTCTCTGTAGTTATAGATCTCGGGTTCGAATCCCGCAGGTCCGTACAATGCTCGTTGTATATAACGATTCAGAGACCCAGGAACTCTGCTATCGTACGGTTAGGTAAGGTCGAATCGATCAGCGTTCATGACCTTGTTCCAAGCCTCCACGAAATCATGGACGAACTTTTTTTCCGAGTCTTGACAAGCATAGACTTCAGCGATCGCTCGAAGCTGCGAGTTCGAACCAAAGATGAGGTCGACTCGAGTGCCAGTCCATTTCAGTTGTCCAGTTTTTCGGTCTCGACCCTCGAAGAGGTCTTTTGAGGTTGGCTTCCATGCTGTGCCCATGTCAAGAAGATTGACGAAGAAGTCATTGGTGAGTGCCTCTGGCCGCTTGGTGAAGACGCCATGCTGTGAATGCCCAACATTGGTATTCAAGACTCGCATACCACCGATGAGGACCGTCATCTCAGGAGCAGTGAGTGTCAGCAGTTGCGCCCGGTCGACGAGGAGTTCCTCCGCCGAGACAGAGTATTTGGATTTGAGATAGTTACGAAACCCATCTGCCTTTGGTTCGAGAACAGCAAATGACGCCACGTCGGTGTGCTCCTGCGACGCATCGGTGCGCCCTGGTGAGAAAGGAACAATGACATTGTGACCTGCCTTCTTCGCAGCTAATTCGACACCAGCACATCCTCCCAGGACAATTAAGTCGGCGAGTGAGACCCTTTTTCCTCCTTTTTGTGTGCTGTTGAACTCTTTTAGGATTTTTTCAAGGGTCTGCAGTACTTTTTTCAGTTGTGCTGGTTGGTTGACTTTCCAGTCCTTTTGTGGGGCAAGACGAATGCGGGCTCCATTTGCACCGCCACGTTTGTCTGAACCACGGAACGTGGACGCTGAGGCCCACGCCGTCGACACAAGTTCTGCAATTGGCAGTCCTGAGGCAAGAATCGTACTCTTGAGGATGGCGATATCCTCTGCATCGATGAGCTCATGGTCGACAGGGGGCACTGGGTCTTGCCAGATGAGGTCCTCCGTGGGGACCTCAGGACCAAGATAGCGTGATTTCGGCCCCATGTCCCGGTGAGTCAGCTTGAACCATGCACGAGCAAAAGCATCAGCAAACTCGTCAGGATGTTTGTGGAACCAGCGCGCTATTGGCTCATAGATGGGGTCGAAACGCAGCGAGAGATCCGCGGTTGTCATGATAGGTGGATAGCGTTTCGAAGGATCATGAGCACCAGGTACCTTATCCTTTTCAGCGACATTCTTGGGGACCCACTGCCAGGCTCCTGCAGGGCTTTTCACCTTCTCCCATTCGTACCCAAACAACATATCGAAGTAGCCCATGTCCCACTTGGTTGGCTTGGGTGTCCATGCACCCTCGATACCACTGGAAATCGTGTCATCCCCCTTGCCGCTACCAAAACTGCTCTTCCACCCAAGTCCTTGTTCCTCAATGCCTGCGGCTTCAGGTTCAGGGCCCACATGGGATGCATCCCCAGCGCCGTGACACTTACCAAAGGTGTGACCACCAGCAACAAGTGCCACCGTTTCTTCATCGTTCATGGCCATACGCGCAAATGTCTCGCGGACATCGATGCCGGAGGCGACCGGGTTCGGATTGCCATTTGGTCCTTCTGGATTCACATAGATTAGCCCCATCTGAACGGCAGCGAGCGGGTTTTCGAGCTTGCGGTCACCGCTGTAGCGCTTATCACCAAGCCATGTGTCCTCGCTACCCCAGTAGACATCCTCCTGGGGCTCCCAGATGTCCTCCCGTCCACCAGCAAAACCAAAGGTCTTGAAACCCATTGATTCCAGGGCACAGTTCCCCGCCAGAACCATCAGATCAGCCCAGGAGATCTTCTTACCGTATTTCTGTTTAATAGGCCACAGCAGCCGGCGTGCCTTATCAAGGTTCACATTGTCAGGCCAGCTGTTGAGCGGTGATAAGCGTTGGTTACCAGACCCTGCACCACCGCGGCCGTCGCCCATACGGTAGGTGCCTGCGCTGTGCCATGCCATCCTGATGAAGAGTCCGCCATAGTGACCATAATCGGCAGGCCACCAGTCCTGCGAGTCGGTCATCAGCGCATAGAGGTCTTTCTTCACTGATTTCAAATCGAGTGTTTTGAACTCCTCAGCGTAAGTGAACTCCTCACCCATCGGGTTACTCTTCTGTGAGTGCTGGTGAAGAATCCTAAGGTTCAGCTGGTTTGGCCACCATTCCTGATTTGACATGCCTCCACCAGCAATAGGTTTGTGCGTTCTACCCGTTACCGGGCACTTGATTTCTTCCTTCATTGTCTCTGCCATAATATAACCTCCCGTATTCATCCTGGCTAGCAAACCATTCAAATTATGATTCCTATGGAAAAAAATAATGATAGAATGTCCTTAAATATTTATGGTGTCACCTGATGTTCTGTCTGTAGGTTTTAATAGTGAGTATATGAATGGTCACACCAATACCTATGATCATCAAGAGCAGTTCAATCCAAACAGTGTTTATGATAAAATAGATAGAAGTAAGCAGGGTTACCCACAACAGTGTTAGTGTCACAATCTTCACTTGTACTGGAATGCCCCTCCCTTCATGATAGTTCTTGATGTACGAACCAAACCATCTGTTGTTCATCAGCCCGTTGTAGAATCTCTTGGAGCTACGAGCATAACAGGCGGCTGCAAGTAACACAAAAGGAGTGGTAGGAAGGATCGGCAAAAACAGTCCAACAATGCCAAGCCCTAAAAAAACAGTCCCAGCGCCAATGAGCACATATCTAAATAATTTATTGGATATTGTTTCGTTCTCATTTGATTTTTTAAGCATCTCTTCAACGACTGAGATAGATGATCTATTACATAACTCCGTTGCTCCTTCACCAGAAAGCTACATTCAAAAGAAAAACATGTCTAAATGCTGGGTACCTCCTGTCACATAGCTTCTATCCCGCCAGGTTCGTTTCACTAAATCGAAAAAAGGATGAGGATTCTTCTCTACACGCATCACTCGTTTTAGGAACGTCCAGGCAGCACTCGTTCTGTGTTAGGGGTTTGCTAGAATCGTTATAGTCCCTGTTGATGCTTTTGCCTTGAGAGCTCCATCAGCAGCATCACAATAAATGACAAACCCAGACGACGGAATCGCTGGTTCAGCTGTCGGGTTGAGTTGAATCGCACCATCAACGTGCAGTTTACTTTCCATCTCGACGACCCCGATGCCCACGTTGCCGCTGAAGTACCCCTTGCCTTCGAACCAGCCGCCGTAGTACCCCTCACCGAGCAGACCGATGTAGCCGTTGCCGTACACCCCGGCATGGCCGCCTTCCCCGGTGATGCCTGTGCCTTCAAAGATGGTGCTCACGCTCTTGATGCCAAGTGCGCCTTCCGCGTAGATGGCGTAATCCATGTACGGGTTGTTCGTCTTGACGTACAGCTTGGCATTGCCTGGGGGTACTCCACCGATACCGACATTGCCCGTAGGAATTGAGAACATGTGCGGTGGGTTGCTCCAGTAGTTCCAATCACGATCTGTTATGTATGCCTGATTCACATCTCCTTGGCTCGTGCCAACCCCTGAGCAGAGCGTGATTATTACTAGTGCCAGTACAGCAATGCTAAGCACCAGCCTGACGGATGATTTCTCATTCTTTTTCATTCTTTTCCTCCTAGAGAGTAGTATGTCTCCCTCTTTACAAAAGAGTTTGTACGAAAAAGTTGGACAAAAAGAGATTTTCCCCTATACTTCTCCTACTTTTGACATTTCCGTCCATACATCAAAAAACAAGAATATACAACACCCCAAATAGTTTATAAGGCGAGCACTTTTTGTTCTCCTACGTGAGGAATCATGAAACAACAACAGTCTATGGCTGTAATCACTCTCGTACTGTTTGTATTTGTTGGGATACTCTCAGGGTGTACTACCCAAGATGAGACACCAGCACCTCCTGAGTACACTGTTGAGGAGATCGCATCAATGATTATTACTGATTTTGATGATGGAACGTTTTCAGAGGCATTTGTGTTTTTTAATGACACGGTGGCTCAGGCGATTGATGCAGAGCAGCTCTCCCTCATCTGGCAGTCCCTCACCAATTCATACGGGTCCTTTGAAGGGATTATACGTCTTCGTACGACCATCGAATCAGGATACACGGTGGTCTATGTTACTTGTAACTATTCACTACTGGGGTACTTAGATACCCGGTTTGTCTTTGATGACCAAGACCTCGTGGCTGGGTTCCAATTCGTGCCCACTGACCTGTCGTCTCTCTACATGCCACCCTCCTATGCGAATCAGTCATTGTTCACTGAGGTGAATGTCACTATTGGTGAGGAACCCTGGCAGCTACCAGGCACTCTTACCCTACCGATCACCGCTGCACCACACGTCCCTGCAGTTGTCCTGGTGCATGGGTCTGGTCCCAATGACCGGGATGAAACCATTGGTCCGAACAAACCATTCAAGGACCTTGCCTGGGGGATTGCCTCCCAAGGCATCGCAGTTCTACGGTATGAGAAACGGACAAAATACTATCCCGATGCGGTAGCTACCATGTTAGACACTTTCACAGTCCAGGAAGAAACCATCACTGATGCCATCGCAGCGGTCACCTACCTGCGTTCCTACCCAGGAATTAACACCTCACAGGTGTACGTGCTTGGACATAGCTTTGGTGGGTACCTTGCTCCCCGTATCGCACAGCAAGAGGAGAATGTCACCGGGCTGATTCTGCTTGCTGCTCATACGCGGCACATTGAGGAACTGATTCTTTCTCAAGTTATCTATCTTGCTGGGCTTGATGGCAACATCACAGCAGATGAGCAGGCATCCATAAATCAGACAGAAGAGGCAGTCGAACAGGTACAGACGTTGAACATCAGCGCTGATGAAATCGTCCTTGGGGCGTCCTATGCGTACTGGGCTGATTTGGCTTCCTATGATCCCATCGCAACAGCTGAGACGTTGTCCATCCCGCTGTTTGTGCTGCAGGGGAAACGAGACTACCAGGTCACCTACACCGATGATTTTCTAGCCTGGCAGGACGCATTGACTGGAGTAGCAACTGTGCATTTCCAAACGTATGATGCGCTCAACCACCTCTTTATCCCTGGCACAGGAACGCCCAGCAACACTGAGTACAACACCCCTGGAAACGTCGATAGTCAGGTGATCACCGATATCGTAGCATGGATTATTCCATAAAACAACAATATCCTTTCTTTCCTCGGGTCACATCTCGCTCTAAGAATTGTATTTCTCATACAGGAGCAACGCCATCATAAAGACAGCACCAATACTGGTTGCAGAGACCCCAATAATGCCGTTGCCTTTGATGAGGAAATACAGACCCGCAAGAAGCGTCATTGTCCCAAAGATGCCAAGAAGAATTACCAGCATATGAATAATCCTCATGTCGTGTGCACTCCTCTGGGCTCTTCTCCCGGGGGTTTCTTGGTCATCAACAGGACGCAGACCCTCGATGTACAGTTCAGCAGTTTTTCGAATCTCCTGCACATCCTTGGACAGCCACTGATCATCATCCTGTCTGACGTGCTTGTACTTCTTCTCATCGGTTGCGATACCACGGACCATGGAATCTTTCTCACCATGGGAACCATGATTTAAAAACCTACGCACCATCGTCACACACCTGAGAGTCATCTGAAAATGAACACAGAGGAGCGAAAGGTTAAAATCGCTTGAACGTGTCTTAGATTCCTCTATGTTCTCGTACGATTTCCCACCGTATCGACCACCCAACGAGGCGTCATCAGCCTTGATTCGTGCCTCACGCGGCTGCCCGTGGAACAAATGCGTGTTCTGCACGATGTACAAGACACTGAAATTCCACCCACGATCAGTTGAGGACGTCAAACAGGACATTGACAAGGCGGTCCAGATGTTCCCAAGGGCACGCGCCGTGTTCCTCGCAGACTCTGATAGCCTGGTGATGAAACACATCGAAGACATTCTCCAGTACATCCGACAGCGTTTTCCCCATGCTGAGAGAATCACGTCGTACGCACGAGCAAAAACCTTACTCAAACTCGGTCCCACGCGTCTCGCCAGCATCAAAGTAGCTGGCCTCACCAGGGTGCATGTCGGCTTGGAATCTGGTGATGCAGAGACCCTTGCCTTCCTGCAGAAAGGAGCGACCCCTGAGGAGATGATCGCAGGAGGCAAGGCAGCAAAAGACGCAGGACTGGAACTGTCTTTCTACCTCCTCATCGGTGCAGGTGGAAGACAACGCCTCAGACAGCACGCGGTGGAATCTGCACGGGTGTGCAACGCAGTGAACCCTGATTTCATCAGGCTGCGCACCCTCATCGTGCAACACGGCTCCCTGCTTGAGGCGCAGAGGAACGCTGGACGGTACACACCGACCTCACCACTTGAAAAGCTACGGGAAGTACAGATGTTCGTAAAGCATCTCACTGTACACGACTGTGAGCTGGCCTCTGATCATCTCACCAACTACCTGTGGTGGAACCACCAGGTGGTGTACCACGGCATCGCAGGCAACCTTCCAGAGCAGCAACGCGAGATGCTTGCTGTGCTATCTTCGACCCTGGAAACACTCTCCGATGTTGAAGACGAGGTCCTGGATGCCACCCTCCTCTACGACCAAGGATACATCAGTTCCCTTTAAATAACGCTCCTCCCATAAACACCGCCCATGGACATGGACGTTTTCTTTGACATCCACAAGGGCCTTCCCCGTGAAGGCTCCGGCCGGGATGAGTACACCCAGAGAGCCTTTGAGATGATCCCCGCACTTGAGCGGCCACGTATCCTGGATATCGGCTGCGGCCCTGGGCTGCAAACCATTCACCTTGCACGACTCACCGACGGCCCCATCACCGCTCTTGACATCCACCAGCCGTACCTGGATAACCTCACCACGTTAGCAGAAAGAGAACACTTCTCCCAGCGGATTACCACGGTGAACCAGTCCATGGATGCCATAAAGTTCCCTGATGAATCCTTTGACATCATCTGGGCTGAAGGTTCCATCTTTATCATCGGCTTCGAGCGTGGCCTACGGGAATGGAAACGGTTTCTCAGACCACAAGGGTATCTCGCAGTCCATGAGATGGCCTGGTTGAAAGACAACCCGCCACAGGAAATCAAGGCATACTGGGAAAAAGTGTACCCAGAGATCAAAACCATTGAGAAAGACCTCAAGATTATTGAACGCAGTGGGTACAGGCTGCTTGGGCACTTTGCGTTGCCAGACGACGCCTGGTGGGAGTTCTACTACACCCCTCTTGAGAAACGAGTGAAGCAATTGAGAACAAAATATGCGGAGAATCCAGAGGCACTCGAGATGCTGCGACTCGAGCAAGAGGAAATCGATCTGTTCCGGAAGTACCACTCTTGGTACGGCTCTGTATTCTATGTGATGCAGAAACCGTAACACCTTCTTCCTACTCAGAGCAGAGATGTCTTACAGTGTAGACAACAGTCTGAGCAAGGGAGTCGCTTCTAACCACCAGGTGATGAACTGCTCAAGAAGCATTCTGAGCCCAGGTGGCCTCCACGCACTCTTCGTCGGCATCCACACCCGCAGCATCGCCCAGTCACTCTCCAACCCATAGGCATCCTTGGCTTGAGCCTTGATGGTGAAGACTCCTCGCTGGAGCCATTCATGAGAGACAATGATCTCTTCCCCAGATGCAACAGGGCCAACCCACTCACTCATATTCCCATCGCCCCAGTCCACACGGAAGAACACGTCATCAAGCTCAGGGTCGTCACACCGCAGCGTGTAGTTGTACACCACGTTGATCCTCCCAACAGCAGGTCCATCAATCACTGGTGGATCTGGTGGCGTGTTGTCACCTATAATCAACGCCCAGGTGGCATCCTGCACGGTGATACCCATGCTGTCAGTGACCGTGAGTACGACCGTGTAGTTCCCCTGCTGCTGGTACACATGGACTGGGTTCTGGTCTGTTGAGCTGTTCCCCTCTCCAAACTCCCAGAGGAACTCGTACGGTGGTGTGCCGTTCTCCGCGGAACCAGTGAACTGTACAGGTTCACCCACCGCTCCTTGGTACGGCCCATGCGCATTGACCGAGAACCCCAGGATCGTGAAATCATTTGGGGAGACTGCAGACACGGTTGATGAGCCCGCAGTAACAGTGATCTTGATGCGACAGTGAGACGACCCGCTGCCATCGACCAGCCACTGGTACCACCCGCTGTTTGGCACATCCTGTGCGATGGTCATCCACGGACCAGCCTCCCCATGGAGCGACAGCTGGATGTCAACGTTCCCAGGAAGAGCAGTAGGTGGCACCGCAGCAAGCCATCGGATGATGCGGATAGAGCCGGCTCGCAGGGTCTCACCGCCATGCGGTGATGTCACCTGCGCTGTCAACGCTGTTGGTTCTAGCCAGGGGGAGAACGCACGCAGCACATTCTGGTACGACGGCCAGCTGCCCTGCTCAGCTTGGATCACAATGTCTTCCCTGCCGTCATGGTCAAAGTCACCGTCCACCACAAACGCTGAGTATCCTCCAGGTGCAACCATGGTGAACGTGGCATCAGCAACCCAGCTGCCTGTGCCATCACCAAGGTACACCGTGCCACCTGGTCCGAGGTACGCGACAACATCCAGGTTCCCATCACCATCAAGGTCCCCCAGCTGCGGGTAATACGAGCCTGTCGTCGGTAGACCTGTGGAGAGTGATACCCAGGTGTTGTTACTCGACTCGAAGCGATAGCACCGTACACCAAAACCATTACCACCCACTACAAGATCATCGGTGCCATCGTTGTTGATGTCGCCACAGTCTGCTCCGTACCACGTTGCCGTGGGAAGACCATTTTGAGGCATCAGAAAACCAAACGAACCATCCCCGAGGAACACGTGGGTTGCCTCACGGGTCCCCACAAAATCCGGGTACCCATCCGCGTTGAAATCACCCACCTCAAGGTTATCATTGGCGTTCCCACCGGTCAGCGACCAGACATGCGTCCAGGTGCCATTCCCATGGTTCTCATAGAGGTGGTACCCGTTGCAGCAGCCGAACGACTGGGAGATGAGGTCCAGCACCCCGTTGCAGTCGAAATCCGCAAGATCAGTTGCTGCCATGCCCCAGTCCTCACCACCAGTCCCCAGGCCTGTTGCCCAGGGAATCCAATTGGTTGCAGTGCCATCGCCAAGGGCTGCACCAATCAACGTGTCACCAAACCCAGGGACTCCGTAATCATGGTGAATACCCCAGACCACATCAAGGAACCCATCCAGGTTCAGATCACCTGCTTCAATGCCACCGTACCCGAAGTTACCCACCTGGGACACGGACCAGACGCCTTGACCGTTGTTCAACCAGACCATGATCCCATGCTGGTCGCTGTTGATGTACGGCGACCCATGGTCACCGACGCAGATGATATCCAGATGACCATCGTTGTTGATATCAGCAAGCTCCAGCTCCGTGTCACCACCTTCTTTCGCAGGCACATCTAGGCCAGTGGATTTAGAAATCAATGTGATAGGACTGGGTGACAAAACGGTTCCCTCCGGGTGGTATTCTTCTGCGGAGACCTCAGAGCAAGGAGTAATCAAACAAGGGGTAACAGACAACAGCATCATAAAACAGAGACCAACACTCACACCACGATGTAGCAAGTTCTCATCCATATCGTATCTTCCCCCAAATCAGGGAAAAACATCCAGTACATCTATAAAAACATTCTCTCCTAGGCCGTAGTGCAACAAACTTCTTATTCTACGCCCCCATCTTTTATACTCGGCTATGAAACGACCAAACGCGTTCATCGTACTGCTTGAAAAATCCTTCCCCTACCGATTCTTTGTAGCGAAGTTGACTCGGGTGCCTGGTCTGAAACAACTGTTGCAACGTCTGCTGTTCCATCAGACGAACCTGACGTACCTGCTCAAAGACAGCGTGGTGGAACTCCACCTGAATACTCCCATAGCACCCCCTGATACTGTCGTGCTGCCCTCGCAGGTGGTTGAGCATTTCATCAGACAGGCGTCACGTCGGTTCATCATGGACTTCTGCCTCTGCCGCCAGTCCAACCACTGCAAAGACTACCCCGTTGAACTCGGATGCCTGTTCCTGGGTGAGGCCGTCAAAGACATCAGCCCTGCCTACGGCCGTGAGGTCAGCCTGCAGGAAGCCTTAGACCATGTCGACCGGTGTCGGAAAGCCGGGTTGATTCATCTCATCGGCCGGGACACGATCGACAAGACATGGCTGCAGGTCAAGAACGGTGAGCAGCTGCTGACCATCTGCAACTGCTGCAGCTGCTGCTGCCTGTGGAAATGGATCCCGGATCTTCACCCCTCCATCCAATCACAGATTAAACGCATGCCTGGGGTACGCCTCACCGTTGATGACCACTGCACTGGCTGTGGTACCTGCGCAGAGCAGTGCTTCATCCATGCCATCACCATCACCGGCGGAAAAGCACGCATCACCGAGGACTGCCGGGGATGTGGACGATGCGTCGACGCCTGCCCCTCCCATGCCATCCAGCTGCACATCGATGAGCCCCTCTTCTGTGAACACACCATCGACCGAATCGCCTCCGCCGTCGATATCTCTTCAGAAAAACCGTGATTTCCTCCCTATGGAGAGCCTGCGTCGTTTGGCGTTCCCCAAACATTTTCTGACGGTTTATATAGCGACAGCGACCATACCACCATTGTGATGATTTATGAAAACACAATCACTGCTCGTCGTATCAGGGCTAGTGCTCATCGCTGCTGTTGCAGCAGGGACCGTGATTGGGGTCACGCTGACCGCTGAACCACCCCTCAGGCAACCCACACCGCACACCATCTTGTGCACCGCTGATGACCATGGAAAAACCATCGCCATCAAGACAGGTGACACGCTGAACCTCACGTTACAAGACTATGGCGATGGCGGGTACCTCTGGACCATCACCAGCATCGATGCTTCGCTGCTACAGCAAGTTGATGAGTTCAACTGGGGCAGCTCCGGGATGCTTGGTGATTTCGGAAAAGACACCTGGCTGTTCACCGCACTGAATACTGGCTCGACAACACTGAGTCTCGACTGCAGACGATCATTCGACCAGACCGACATCTGCGAAACATTCCAGGTCACCCTGACCATCGAATAAGAACAGTTTTTTTTTTTTTTTTTTTTTTTTTTTTTTTTTT
>JAFGML010000038.1 GCA_016927555.1 Thermoplasmatota archaeon | reverse complement strand
GGCCGCCCCAGCTGTTCGCGAGGTACGTGTAGGTGCCGTCGTTCCAGACGAAGTACCCGTCACCGGTGTCATAGCGATGACCGACAAATGATATGTTGTAGTTATCCGCAACACCACTGCAGGCCTCAGTATCATTCCTGTACCATGTCCACTCGTAGATCACTGGGTGGTCATCGGCATCCGTGGCGTTCGCATACCCCTGCAGGTCATCATCATCGTACGCCGGGTCAGGGGTGATCCGCACGGAGGCCATCACAGGCGGGGTGTTGACGATTTCAAAGAACGCGACCGCGGAGTCCACCGCGTTGCCCCAAGTGTCCTTGGCCCAGATGTGGTACTGGTAGACACCAACATCATGGTAGGTCGTATTGTAGGAGTAGAGGTCACCAGGGGTGAGGTGTGTCATCGACTGGTTCTGCACCACGAGATCCGGGGAGATGACCAGCACCGTTACGGTGTCAACGCCGCTGTAGTCTGTGACGTTGGCGGTGATGTTCACTGCCCCATCGATCACCTGAGAGGATGGTGTCGCAGAAACCATGGTGATCGCTGGTGGTGAGACATCCTTCCAGACCCTGAGACTATAAGTATACACATCAGTGACCGCAAGCAGCGTCATGCTCGTCTGCGTCCGCATGTTGAGTATGGTAGTGTCATTGCAGAGCTGTACGTAGTACTCACTGGGGATAGCAGCGATATCCGTAGCTTGCCAACTGAGGCTCACCAGTGACGTGGTGCTCACGTTGGTGATGTCAACAGCAAGGCAGAGCTCCCATGTCAGCGCATCAGTGAAACCTTGGAAGCTAACGTTCTGCGCGCAGACGACGGAGCCTGGATGGAAGAACCATGCCTGCACCACTGGTGAGAAGGGTGGCTGTGGCGGCTCTGGCTCATCCCAGAACGTGTCGAAGTCGTCTGTGGCGTTGGCAGCAGCGCCAAACGCAGCTGTGTCTAGTCCACCCGCAGCGGATGTCACCACGAGTGGCACATCCCATGGATCAAGTCGAAGCGTAGGGTGCTTCACATCCTCAGAAGTCACTGTGGTTTGTATGTCACATGCATCCTGCGTTGTTCGTTGAGATAGCTCAGCAACAACAGAGACTGCAAGAGAGCAGACGACGAGGAACAGCAGCATCTTAAGCAGGTGTTTTTTATAGGCTTGTGTCATTTTTTTTCACCTCACACATGGTCATGAAACGTCATGAAGCGTCCGACGTTGACATGGGGTCCCGGGTTGGGGATGTACCACCGGTACATCGTGTAGTCAGGTACCCCGTCGTGTTCCAAATCAAAGTAGATGTAGTCCCTGCCTGCCACGGCACCAGGATCAGTCCGTGGCTCTGTGAAGTAGTAACGGAAGATGGAGTCCCAGCAGGATTCACCAGCGTTCGGGTTGATTTTTCCACTCTTATGCGTCGGTGACGCGTGCTGCTCAGTGTCGCTGTACCCCCAGGGTGGGGTCCAGAGAATATCGTAGGTGATAGGACAAGTAAACTCATCGTACACATGCTGCACGTTCATGATGCTCTTGGGTCCCAGGTTATCGATGAACCCGGGGTAGCTATCCCCTTCAGCATCCTCGTACTCATCGTACAGGTGCAGGATGTAGTGCCCAGACTCATGGGCGATCGTCTTGTAGTAGTCAGCATGGTTGGGTCGTACTGCCGACAACCAGCCTAACCCCCACTGGTCGAAGAACTGCGGCAGCCAGATGGAATCACCTGCGCGGTTGATGCCTCCGCTGCGATCCCCACCGCCATCAGACGATGGCCATTGCGCATTCAAACCTTCCCAGACCTGGATGTCCGCATCGTCCCACTCAGCATCACCATCAGACACCTCATCGTAGAAGGTGATGGTGTCAAAGATGAAGTGACCATCGGTGCCATCGAAGAAGAAGTTCGACGCGAGCTGCATGCCCTGGTGGTACGCATTGAGGTACCAGAGATCCCAGATGTCGTTGGTGACATCCCAGTTGAAGGCAACCGTGAGGTCGACCCACAGGACGTCTTTGACCCGTGGGTTCAAGAGACACGCTAGCTCAAGGACATCAGAAAGTCCATCGTGATCGTTGTCAGGCAGTGCATTGAGTTTGGCAGGGTCGAATCCTAAACCAAGTAATACCAAAACAAGACCCATGACAAGTAAATTATACAGTTTATCTGCAAGTCCATCGATGTGTAAGGGGTAATCAGGTTTTCCGATGTTGCCGTTCACATCGGTGGCTTTCACATCAATGTTCCATCCTTTTAGGAAGTAGAGATCGTAGTCGACCTCAAATTCATACCTGAAGTCAAATCCATATTGTTGTTGTGGGGATTCTCCATCCACCTTCACCCAGATAGACTCCACGCCGACGTCATCGTCTGCCTCTATCCAGCAGGTGATGTACAACCCTGAAGGGACATCTTTCACAATCCATTCCACGATATCTCCCACCAAGGGGATCCAGGAGACGACTTTGACCAGGGTCTGCACGTAGTCAATGCGGACGTCGATTTCTGCTCGTGTTAACCATGGTTGGTTGGCTTCGATGCCTCGCATGTTGGTGCCGGCGAGTGCCTCGGTGAGATCATCAATGCCATCCCCATCGGTGTCATCGATGGTCGAATCGGTTTTATTCCCATACTCATAGTAGTCAGACACCCCGTCATCATCGGTATCTGGTTTGAGGGGATCAGAGCAGACATGGCGGGTCTCCTTGATCGTCATGTTCGACTCCCAGAAGACTTCCACATCCCAGCCGTCTATTTCCAGCTGGTCGTACACCAGGTCTCCATCCGTGTCTGGGTCAGTCGGGTCCGTCTCCCCGGGTCCAGCGCCGTTGTTCCAGTCGCTCACCGAGTTTGTGGGATCATCACCATCGCGCAGACCGTCTTTATCGCGGTCCTCGGTCCCATCAGGGATCGTGTCGCCATCAGAGTCAGGCTCTTGGGGGTTGGTTGTTGAGGTGGGATCGCTATCCGGCTGCCAGTGCGGACTAGCGGTGTTGGTGTCACTGCCCTGCGGTGTGGTTAACCCGGACTCCAGTCCATCGGTGAGCAAGTCACCGTCACTATCTTCGTCATTGGGGTCAAGCTCGGTGTCTTCTCGACGACCGTTCTTATTGACGTCCTCGTTGCCGTCGAGCAGCCCGTCATCGTCCGTGTCATCATCTGATGCATTCGTCCGAGATGCCGGGTCGACATCCGCGATGAAATGATTCTTCGTCAGATCGGTGTCACCACTGATCATCGAGTTCGTGTACCCTGATTCTGTCGCATCAAAGATCGTATCACCATCGGTATCGTGGTTTAACGGGTTTGTTGTGATAACACCAAATCCTGTGACGCTAAAGCCATTGACCTCCGCACCATCGGTAATCCCATCATCATCCGTATCCTTGTCCAAGGGATTCGTCTCAGACCCTACAGCGACTGCGCCATTCTTGTCTGTATCTTCTGCACCATCACTTAATCCATCTGCATCAGTATCAGCGAGCAGCGGGTCAGTGAGTGTCGTCGGATCAGCATCCGCTGTGTAATTGCCTTTGGTCACATCAGTTCCTTTGATGATAGAATCGTACGCGGGAATAGGACTGGTGACTCCCATCTCCGTTGCGTCAAAGAGACCATCAGCATCAGAGTCGTTGTCCAGCGCGTTAATCCGTCCATCAGTATCAGAATCTAAACACCACAGCAACTCCTTGCCATCCATCACCCCATCGTCATCACTGTCTGCATCATCCATTGCTGTTCCATAGGTTAGCTCAATCGTGTTACTGAGATCATCGAAGTCAAAGTCATCAGACACCGCGGGTCTGCCATCATAGGTCTCCTGATGGTTCGCAATATAGTTCGGTGAGGACGGTGAAGTCTTTGGAATGGGATGAACAGAGGTATCACCGAACCAGGACTGTTGATATTTCATATAGGATGATTCAATTTTTAGGTATATCGTGCTCTGAGAAGAGGTGTCGACAAATACCTCGTATCCATCAGGTGTGACAACAGCAATTGGATTTTTATTCCCCGGGCCATACGATGTCTCAATGGGTTTCCCATTGATGGAGGGGATTCCTCCTGCGACCCAGGAATACCGTTTCAGTTCTAGCGTACTTGGTGACATGAGGTTCGCACCAGTGGGGTCTACAGTAATCCAGGTGCCGATCTTGTAGTTAAGGTAGCCATCACCATCAAGATCCACAGCGTTGGTACGGAACACCACGTACACGTTGTCGTAGTCATCATCCCCAAGGACCCAGCTGGGGTCGTTGGAGTTGCCATCACGTACATTGATGCTGCCATCGTTGTCGCTGTCGATCTTCCAGTCTGGCTCCGCGCCGTCTAACAGTTCATCATCATCGGTGTCGTAGTCTGTTGGGTCTGCCTCGGTGGTGGTGTTGATCTCATCGTCATGGTTGAAGTTTTCCTCACCATCCGATAGACCATCGTTATCCGAATCGTACTCACGCAGGTCAATGAGTCCGTCACTGTCACTATCATAGTACCCGTACCCGTTAGCGACGGTATGGTTCTTCAACGACCAGTACTCAACACTGTCAATGATCCCATCCTCGTCGCTATCCTCCTTCAGTGGATTCGGCTCGTTGTCATCAAGCACTCCATCGTTGTCGCGGTCCTCCGCAGGATAGTTTGCGTTGTTGATGTTGCCGTCAATAAGGCCGTCGTCATCAGTGTCCGCACTTACCGGGCTGGTCTCCGTCGTCTGGGTGACTCCATCATGGTTCGCATCCTCGATATGGTCAGCAAGTCCATCAGAATCGGTATCGCTCGTACTAGCGTTGCTGAATCGGTACTCCACGTCATCGCGTAAGGCATCTGGGTCGCTGTGCTGCGCCGTGGGGTTTGAGTACACCTGCACTAGTGTGTCTGCGCCGGTGTACGTGTGTATACGAATCGTCCACCCAAGTACTTCTTGTCCATCGGAGAGGGTGTCATCATCAGAATCCCAGTCCATGTTGTCGGTCGCTGACGTCTGGCCTGTAAAGGAATGTACGGTGAGCTCCCCAAGGTGTTGCCCTAGCAGCCAGCTGTGCCCGGTGACGACGTTGATGTCATAGCCATCCCACAGGCCGTCCTCATCAGAATCATACTTAATTGCTGAGGTCTCTGAGTCGTCATGAATACCATTGGCGTTGGTGTCTTCACCCGCGGCTTCCCCAGCGTCTTTCTGCAGGTTCCCATTCGTGTCATCCCAGCCGTCCAGCAACCCATCGTTATCCGCATCTTGATCTTCCATGTTGATGAGCCCGTCCCCGTCCACATCATTGTTCCAGTCCAGCTCATCGCCATCTTTGATGCCGTCAGCATCAGCGTCATGGTCCACCATGTTTTCCTGTCCATCACTATCCGTGTCACTCTGCCAGTCGATTTCATACCCGTCAGGGGCATGATCATCATCAGAGTCGCTGTCACGTACGTTGATCAACCGGTCCGCTTCAATCAGATTCCCATTCGCATTTCGCTCAGCGTTCTGATTCCAGGAAATCTCACAGCCATCTGGGATAAAGTCCCCATCGGTGTCTGGGGTGAATGGGCTGCTGAGGTACAACTCCTGGTTGCGGTACGCAAGGCTTGGGCCATACGCGCTCATGTCCACAGCCCCGTTGTACGAATAGACATGGCAGGTCCCGGTGTAGTACTGCTCAGAGATGCTTCCGACGTAGCGTGTCTGGGTATCCCTGAGGTGAGCATCAGGGCTCCACACCAAAAGCTCATCAGTGGTCTGATTATGGTAAATCCGTGTCCTGTCCTGTAAGGTGAACAAGAGGATATTGTCTTCGGAGACCTTCGCGCTGGCAACCGTGGGGTCCACCAGGGTCTGCTGATACGAATAATTCCGACCGGCAATCAGGGTACTTTCACCGTCTCCATCAAACGCAATCCAGTCTTCTGAACCGCCATAGGTGTCAAACCGCAATGCTCCCTCTGAGACATTGGTCCGGAAGATGACCCCACCACGGTTCTCTGGAATTGTCGTTGACCCTGACACCAGCACGTTGTCAATGTACCAGTCCTGCCCAGGCATCCCACCGAGTTTTTCATACCGCCAGGCAAGATGAATCGTCATGCCTGCGTACGCGGAGAGA
Source organism: Thermoplasmatota archaeon (assembly GCA_016927555.1). Taxonomy (GTDB): domain Archaea; phylum Thermoplasmatota; class E2; order DHVEG-1; family DHVEG-1; genus SM1-50. The sequence continues at coordinate 28,640 of JAFGML010000038.1, read as the reverse complement.
TCGATGATCATAGGCTCCCAGACTTCTGGCATCGAAAGCGGCGGAATGGATTCCAGTAGCACGAAATCGTTTTTCTCTACGCCAGACGTGGAAATCAATATGCTCTTCACATCGGATTCCGGTGCAAATGTTGAACTGTGCATGAACTCTAGGGCCATGACATCTTCTTCCCCGATGTAGATGGACTCTGAAATCAACCATTCATCTTTTTCCTCTGAGAAATCCCCTGGGTCGCAGACCGCGGCATAGGTTCCTTCAAACGCAAACGATAGTGACGGCTCCCAGGTGGTGCCCTGGTTGTTGGAGTACCCAACCCATCCATGTGGTGGAACCAAGCCCTGCTCGAAGCCTTGTTGTGCAGAGGTCACTGACCCGGCTCCTACGTACTGGTACCCGACTTCCTCGCCATCGGACAGCTGGTCATCGGCACCCCATGCCATGGTCTTATCGGTGTTGCGGTTCTTCGGGTTGGTCCCCACGATGTACTCCTCAAGGTTGGTGAGGTTGTCGCCGGTGTACACCTCTGCGTAGAGGATGTGGTCAAAGAGGTCATTGGTCTGCACCCAGGTGCCACTGTTGTCTTGTACCCAGGTGTCCCCTGGGGCTCCCGCGCCGAGTTGGACCTTCCAGTCGTAGTCTGCAGTCGTCCATCGCATCACAATGAAGAACCCGTTGAGGGGTTGGCCAAAGAGGTTCGCGGTGCGGAAGACCGCATCTGGCACGTCAAACACGCACCAGCCGTCCCCGCTGACATCATAGTTGTCCACCGTGGTCATCCGAGCGAAGGGTGCACCGTTCCACAGGGACCAGATCTCTAGACGTGCCTTTGATGCACCCTGAGTATCAAGATGCACGCTTATTCTAGATATATTATAGAGGACTGGTGTATTAAGAAGGATTTTCTGCGCCAGAGCATGCACACCAGCACCATCAAGCGTCAGCCAGGAGCCACCAGTGCTCTGGTTGAACAACTCCGTGCCGGTCGCATCCACATCAAAGTCAAAGCGTGCATCATCATTGGTAGGATCCAAGAAGTAAATATCATCTGTGGGAATGAGTGGTGTCCCTGCATCTGACAACACGCAAGGCTCAACATGAGAGTACCAGACTTCATAGCCTTCGGGGAGCTGGTCATCATCAGAGTCTTCATCAGCTGGCTCTGTCTCACCAGAGGTGGTATCGAGACGCTCATAGGTGACCGCGTCAAACCCCCAGCTGCTCATGTTCGTGCCACGGGCGCCATTCAGATTCAAGTCTTCACCCTCCCAGATCTGCACAAGGCAGTCCATGACGCCGCCAAACACCCAGAAGTTTTTGTCGTACCGCCAGTAGTTCACATCCTTGAACATGTTTGCGTTCTTCTGATAGCTTTTGACTCCTGTGGGGTTAACCGGGTTGGGTTGGTAGACCCAGCCGTCACACCAGCCATCAGGGATGCCATCAGCATCAGAGTCTGGGTTGAATGGATCCGTGGTGGTGTTGGCATCAGCGTCGTAGTTGTTGATAGCTGTGTAGTTGTACGCAGAGTCATGGTGTGCGATACGCTCCCGCCAGGAGCCTGCTGAGGACACCTCACCGCCAGTCGCACTAATGGTTTGGCTTGTCCACCCAAGCTCCACCGCATCACGCAGCCCGTCGTAATCAGAATCACGGTACCCTAGAGTCGTGAAGGTTTCATACAATTCTATAGCATCATTCAAACCATCGCCATCAGCATCAGGGTTCAACGGGTAGTAGGAATCCGTGGCTTCCAAGCCATCCAGCAGCGTGTCATTATCCGCATCAATGGACAGAGGGTCCAGGGTCTGTCGTTCCACACGGATGCAATCCACATCAAGGATCCTGGCTAGACTGACGCTGTCCCAGGGTCGGTTCGTTGGTACTTCAGCACCACCTGGAGGCAGTAGCTCCGGAGGCAGCAACTCCAGGTCAATGCCAATGGTGATGGTGTACTCGGTATTTCTCGTAAAGTTATACTCAGCCTCAGACCGCCAGTTCGCCTTCAAGGAGATATTAGTGGTTTGAACACCAGACAGCTTCGTCCCAAAGGCAATCTCAGAGAGCGCGACCCGTTCTTTCTCCTGCATATTACGTGGTAAGATCTCGTCACCATTTGTCTTTTCAACAGTCACATAGGTTGCGTTCTCAATGACCTTACGCAGGTACATCGCAAGGGTCTCGTTGAGCAGGATGTCTTCGCCTTCCTCATCAACCACTACAGGGACGTACGCATACTCCGAGACATACTTGTACGCGATTTGCGGTGTGTCATCAACTGTGATGCCCAGGTTTTCTTTTTCCTCAAGCACGGGGTTGACGATCAACTTGTACACCCCGGTGTCATCAATGTGGGTTTTTAGTGTAATCCAGCTGTCACGTGCCCCTTCAAACGCCTCTGTGTAGTTATAGGATGATGTGAGGGTGACCCCGGTCTGATGAATGAAGTTCACCTCATCAAACAGAAACACCTTGCCGCCATTGGAAGGATCACCACGGAGGGGGTCGACGTAATCCGCGTACGGGTGTCTCCACTCCTGAATTGCTACAGCGTCTTCTGCTTCGATGATGTCAGCGCCGAAGAACCCGTAGATTTCTCGTCCTTCACGGAGTCCATCACCATCGGTGTCCGCATCCAAGGGATCCGTGAGGTACTCCATGGAAACAGAAAGGTTAAGTAACGTGAGGTTCCCCGCTTGATTTGAGTACACCGTGAAGGGTACGGAAATAGAGCCTCTGCTGCGGTCTGTGAAATGCTCAGCCAGGTACATGTTGATCTCATCAGCAAGATTCCTGGACACATCAGGCTCAACGAACACAGCTGGGTGTGTCCATTCCACGAGGCTGTCATCCCCGATATCGAGCGTGAAGTACTGATTCAAGCCGTAGAGATCACTTGTGACGCCATTGCGTGCATCCTGCCAGACAACGGTGTCCTTGTAGATAGCAGGGTGGTCCTGGCTGCTTGCATCCCAGGTCAATCGTTTCTCTTTGGCACTTGAGCAGTCAAACAGGTAGATATCGTTGTTCCCATGACGGGCATCCTCCCAGACGACCTTATCGCCACTGATGGACGGGTTGATTTGGGAAAAAGCATTGGTGGTTAACTGCCGTTCGTAGCCTGCTGATAAATCGTAGAGGTAGATATCCCAGTTTGCGTTTCGGTCATCCTGCCACACCACCCGATCGCCTGAGATTACGGGGTACTGTTGGTTCATCAGGTTCCACGTGAGTTGTGTCTCCTGGACGTGGTACACCTCCGCGGAAAACGCGGTGACATTCAAAAACACATCCCAGGTGCCCCAGCGGTTATCCTGCCACACGAGTCTGTTCTTATCTATGGATGGATAGGTTTGATCCGCGGGTTGATTCCCAGTGCCCACCTGGACACACAGGTTCTCTTGTACGGGTAAGCCGTTGGAGAGGTCATAGCGGTAGATATCCCAGTCACCGTTGCGTTTATCCTGCCACACCACAGTCTGTCCGGACACATCAGGGTTCATCTGTGCGGATACCTCTGAGGTGACTTGATGCATCGTGCTCGTCGAAAGGTCGTAGAGGTAGATGTCCCAGTTGTCTGACGAGGCGGCTCCTTCTTGGACGACGACGTCATCGAAGTACACCGTCGTTATATCGTATGGGGCTGGCCCAGGGCTGACACATTGTAAACGTAACCGAACCTCAGCGGTCATTGCAGTCGGTGGAGCAATCGTCATTATTTCTTCGTGTACCCAATCACCAGTAATGTCAAAGACCCCTGGTGACCAGGATTGACCAATTTCAACAAACATGTCATCGTACCAGATGACACCAATTTGAGCACGATGAAATGATTGTGGGTCTTTTTCTATGAAATTTAGCCAGGTGGACACCTCGTACTCCATGCCTTCAATAACTGGAATTTGCATTTGACTCCAGTACGCATATGCAGGGCTTGTCGAACCGATATTTTGAATCCCCACTGCCCACATACCGGAGTGAACAGGTGAATTTTCATAGAGAGGTATGAAGAATGGGTTACCACTTTCAAAGAACCATTGATCGGGGGGTCCTATTTCAAAATCAGGGTTCACGGCGAGATTCGGTGGCGTGGTCACCAGTTGGCCATCCTGCCAGACGATGTACTGTCCATGCACCGCAGGGTTCACCTGATCACCAGAGAGAGCAGTGATCTGTGTCTCTGTCTGCGATGTGAAATTATAGAGATAGATGTCTTTGTCTCCGTTTCGATTGTCTTCGTACACCACGACATCTTCGTACACATCAGGGTTGCTCTGTGAAAACGCGTTTGAAACGAATGCTTGCTGTGTCCCGTTACCAATCAACTCTACGGTTGCTGTTGTGACCATGGCATCCTCAGGCAATGTCACGGTTTCGGTGTCATTGAACCCACCACCAGACGGTAGTACCACCGTGGGTGAGGCGTTCCCATCAGTGAACGTGGCAACAAGGACATCAGCAAGTTTAGCCACCATGATCTTGTCGATGCACACTGCAGGGCGGACTGCTGAGGTATCCTGTACTGTAAACACATGTGTACCTGCGCTGGCGATGCTGATGTTTTGTGCATACCATTGGTACTGCTCATGGGCTGTAAAGCTTGCAAGCACTGTCGAATCCACTTTGAGCTGCATCGTCCCCGTGTTTCCCGACAGGTTGCGTGCTCTGACGTAGTACACGTACTCATCTGCCTCAAGAGAAATGGTGGTGCTGAGGGTTTCTTGGCTTCCTCCAGTACACGTGAGTGCTTTGGCGTTGCTGGCGTTCACATCATTGATGCACTGGGCCGCGTAGCTGACCGCGGGGTAGTGCTCTGCTTCAACCCACCAGGTTGAGTTACGCACCTCTAACCCATCGATGAGCCAGTCATCATCGCTGTCCTGCTGCAGGGGATCAGTGATTTGTCCATGGGCTGTTGCCTCGGCTGCCATCATGAATCGATCGATGTGAATACAGTCGTAGCTATCAACGGTTGACACCCCGATGATCGGGTTTGAAAGCGGTGTGAAGGTTGGAGTGGAGTACCAGTGGTACTGGTCGGTGAGAAAGTGATCGTCATTTGCAATCAGTGTGGAGGTGTCGGTAGAGACAGACAACCGCAGGGTCGGAGTCCCTGAGGCGTCCTCTGCTCTCGCGCGCACATATAACCGATACGCACCGCTGGGGACAGCAAGCACGGTCTCATTGATTATCTCAGTTGTTGTCGGCGTGTTACAGGCAGCAGCTGAGCCGCTTGCTAGCAGGTCACCGGCAATCTGCTGGTCGTTGTACACGTGGGCTTCTGCTTCCATCCAGTACACGTAGGTTTTATTCTCCAAGCGATCAGGAATGGCATCGACGTCAGAGTCGCCACCCACGTAGATGGTGAGGTCCTGCGGGCTGTCCACCACCAGGTTCAGCCTGTTCTGGATGGTGTTGTTCTCCACGACAAGGGTGTGTGGTGTGAAAAACTGCAGTCCAGTCGCTGTAGAGGTGTAGTAGGTGAGGATCTGTGGTTCAATTCGTCCGTCTGAGCCGGTTGATCCGCTGAACACCTCGGTACCCTGGTTCGTATACATCTGTACGGTTGCTGTGGAGACGTTCTGCTCATCCCAGGTCACAGCTCGGAGCGCAAAGGTCTTGTTGCACCGCACGGTGGAGGTATCCGCAGCGTCCACATCATTGGTTTTACAGCGACAGTCCAGCAGTGATACTTCTGCATCCTGCGATGCCTGCACCTCAGGACCAGTGTTGTTGTACCAGGAACTGTTCGTACACAGGATTTCTGATGCCTCGCAGGTTAACCCAGCTCCCTCGTTATCGTACATGGTGTTCTGGTCCATGAACCAGCAGTCTGTCTCCTCAAGAGACACCCCTGTACCACTATTTTTATAAATCTCATTGTTGCGCAACGACACATTCGACGACATGAGTGATATGCCGTCACCAGTGTTCTCATAAATCTGATTCCATTCCACACCGAGGTTTCTCTTCTCACATGTCAGAGAGAGCGTGGTGTTTTGCAGTGCTAAGACCCAGTACCCACGACCGGGTCGTATCTCCTGGGTTTCCGTGAAATTCCCCAGGGCATCCATGGCATACGACCAGTTGACCACCGCACCAGCAGGGCTGGTCTCCGCAATCACCAGGCTGGTGTCATAAATCAAAGATCCAATCATGTTCCAGCCCTGGGTCAACTCAACAGAGTAGTCGAAGAGAGGATCCCCCGTGAGGTTCACCCAGGTGTCATTGAGGACAAACACTAGGTAGCCGCTGCCGATCTGCAGCTCTTCAGACAGCGGGATCTTCTGGTACGTGTTGTTCCAGGCATCCCAGCTGTACACTTGGTAGTACGGAACGCCGCTGAAGATGGTGCTCATTGACAGGTCAGCTGGTTCCACGGGCAGCGACAGGAAGTTCCAGCCTTGTTGAAGGAACAGTTCAAAGGAGAGGTCCTCTGTGGATTCATCATACCCGCTGCAGTTCACAGCAGCGATCCCTGGACCACCATTGGACCGGATTGAGCAGTAGTGAATCAGTGGTGTGGTCTGCTCGCAGTACACCCCTGGGCCTGCGCTGTCTGCGATGTCACAGTACGACAGCTCGACATGCCCCCAGGAGGGTGTGTAGATCTGGATACCACCGACGTCTGCAGAGATGCTCCCTGTGTCTCGTACATCACTCTGATCGATGATCAGTTCACCGTACACCTCAAAGCGATAGTGATACGCTGGGTTGACTGCTGCGATGAACGAGTTTTCTAGGACATGAAGACGCCCCCATTGCTCCACCCGGATGACGAGTTCGTTGTCATACGAACTATTCATCAGAAGATCGACGTTCTGTAAGATCAAGACCCCACCGTTTTCAACAATGAGATTCTCAGACAGAACCCTTGTTTCATCAGCCCAGGTTTGACTTGTGGTGACCCGCATGGCTGCATCACGACCCAGCCCTGGAAGCTGCGGTGGGCTGAATGACGCATTCACCGTGCTATAAAAAACAGTCCCTAGCATAAGTGCGGCAGCAAGTACCGCTACGAGTTTCTGTATCATACGATTTTTCCCCCGTTATCCATCCTATCCAAACGTGAGCGAAAACCAGAGAGGTATGCATTCTCTGTCCTCTGTTGACGGTGTGCCTTTCGCCCCCATGAGATAATATAGCATTTAATTATATTGGCTCCCTCTTTATAAACTTTTTTATGTTTTTCCTAGGTGAATAAAATATATTCTGTTATTGAGTTATAAAAATAGAATATTTATATAACATTATTCTCAAAAAAAATAGAAGTACATTGAACATCACTCTAGCCCTGCATCTTCCTTTTTTAAAAAAAACATGTGACATGAGGGCATCCTGCCGTTCGATTCCTCACAGAACTTCAAAAAAGGAAAAGAATATTAATAGTACATATCTATATGATAAGATAGAGGGACAGAATATGAAAGTGAACGCAAAACACTGTAGTCTAGTGGCAGCTTTTCTGCTCGTACTCATAGCCTTTCTCCCTATAGGTACAAGCGTGATGTCAGAACCATCAACACCCCACAGCATGGGGGATCCACCGAGTTACTACGACCTCCGTGACGTCAACGGCACCAACTACGTCACCGGCATCCGGGACCAAGGGCCGTATGGCACCTGCTGGACCCATGGCGTCATGGCATCCATGGAAGGCAACCTGCTCATGACTGGGAACTGGGCAGCAGCAGGGGAAACCGGGGAGCCAGACCTGTCAGAGGCACACCTTGACTGGTGGAACGGTTTCAACACGTTTAATAACGATGATGATCCAGGCGGTGGAGGCTTGACTGTTCATAATGGGGGAGACTACCTGGTCGCCTCAGCCTACATCACTCGTGGAGAAGGCGCGATTCGGGAGACAGACGCCCCGTACTCCAACATCAACACCGCACCACCACGATACAATCCCTCGTACCACTACTATTACCCTCGTGACATTGAATGGTACTACATGGACTACAACCTCAATAACATCGATACCATTAAGTTGAATCTCATGCAGTACGGTGTCATTGGCACTGCCTTCTGCGTCGGCGGGTTTATGCAGAACTACATCCAGTACCAGCCACCCTCAAGTTCTCAGGATCCCAACCATGCGGTCGCCATCGTCGGCTGGGACGACACCCTTGTCACCCAAGCACCGCAAGGACCGGGTGCCTGGATTGTGAAGAACAGCTGGGGGGACGGCTGGGGGTACGATGGGTACTTCTACATCTCCTATTATGATAAGTGGTGTGGGCATCACCCTGAGATGGGTGCGGTCTCCTACCAGAACGTCGAGTTGTTCCAGAACCGCTACATTTTCTCCCATGATTACCACGGCTGGCGGGATACCTTCACAGCCTCCCAAGAAGCCTTCAACGCCTTTACCAGTGATGCTGCCATCCTGGTGAACGCAGTGAGTTTTTATACCACGGTGGATGCTGTTGACTACACCGTGAAACTCTATGATGAGTTCACTGGTGGTCAGCTCTCAGGGGAACTCTCCAGTGAAACAGGGACAATAGACCACACCGGTTTCCATACGATTGATCTTGCCACTCCTGTTCCAGTTCCTGCTGGTGACTCGTTCTACGTCTACATCGCAGTCTCTGATGGCGGCATTGCCTTTGACCGGACCTCAGACGTCCCGGTGCTGCTTGGGGCAACAGGTCGGACCATTGTTGAATCTGCTGCCAGCGCTGGGGAGAGCTACTACTGGGATGGAGCCAGCTGGGTTGATTTCTTTGACTATTCGTTCTCTAATCCCACCTGGGATGAGACCGCGAACTTCTGTATCAAAGCCATCACTGCACCCTATAATGCTCCGATGCTCAGCTTTGAGAACTTCACCGACGGAAAAGGCATCACTGCTACCGTGAAAAACAAAGGGACAGCGAATGCAACCAATGTCATAGTAACACTGAACGGCACGGGTGGCTTGTTCCTGAAGATCCTGACCCCAGAGTATACCATTGATTCACTGGGAATAGGTGAGACCGCGGACGTCCCCATGCAGGTGTTTGGGATTGGACTTGGGCTGCTTAAACCGTTACCAGAGCTGACGTTTGTGATGAGTGCCCCAGGGGCAGCAACAGTACAGCAAGTCCTCCCCGTCAAGGTCTTCCTCTCCTACGTGAGCATCCAAGAAGAAACCTGAAGGGAACGATGAGGTGTTCTGTCTTGTGAACACCCCCCTAAACTTTTTTTTTTTTTTTTTGGGTTATTTCTGTAGTTGGATGAAATACTCGATGCTGCGGTCATAGGTTTTTTCTGCGTCGTCTGGGAAGTAACATGCGGGCAGCTCCCCGCGACTCCGATGATATGTAATGCACGCACAGCATAGTCCTTTTTTCTCACAGGGGTACGTGCAATTGCAGTGGTGTTTGTTGTCCTCCTTGTTGCATTCCATGTGCTCTACCTCTTATGTTGTACCAACTAATTGTTTAAATTCGTCTTCATCAATGATGTGAAGATGAAGTTTCTTTGCTTTTTCATACTTTGAGCCAGGGTCTGTGCCAACCACGACGTAATCAACATCTTTTCCTGCTGAGGAGACCACCATGCCTCCCTGTTTCATCACCAGGTCTGAAGCGTCAGGGCGTGACAGCGTCTGCAGGCCTCCGGTGAAGAGTACTTTTTTACCCTGGAGCTTCCCTATGTGTTTCTGCTCTTTGGTTCGTATGCCGATGTCTCGGAGCTCCTCGATGAGTGTTCTGTTCTCCTCGGTCGCAAAGTAGTTCGCTATTGCCTCAGCGGTTTTCTGCCCTAGTCCATGAATCTGGGTGAGCTCTTCTGCACTTGCGTTCCCTAACTCTTCTAGTGAATGGTACTGACTGGCGAGCAGCTGGGCAGCGTATTTGCCGACATGGCGAATCCCCAGACCGTAGATGAGCCGTGCAAGCCCCTGGCTTTTACTAGACTCGATCGACTGGAGGAGGTTCTCAGCGGATTTATCCTTGAATCCCTCTATGTTCAGTAACTCTTCTTTGGTGAGATGGTACAGGTCCGCGACGCTTTCCACGAGGTGTTTTTCAATGAGTTTATCAATGGTCTGTCCTCCGAGGTGTTCGATGTCCATGGCATCACGGGAGGCGAAGTACTCGATGCGCCAGCGTAACCGTGCAGGGCACTGCTTGTTCGGGCAGCGAACCGCGACTTCATCAAGGGTGCGGACGACGTCAGCACCGCAGACCGGGCATTTCCTTGGTATCCCGCGTGCTTTTTCATCACCGGTTCGTTTCTCCGTGATGCTTTTGACGACCTGGGGAATAACATCACCACTGCGCTCGACTAGAACAGTGTCGCCGATGCGGATGTCTTTGCGTTTCACTTCATCGAAGTTATGCAAGGTTGCTCGGGAGACGGTCACCCCACCGACTTGGACTGGCTCAAGGACGGCAACAGGTGTCAGTGTTCCTGTGCGGCCAACTTGCACCACGATATCATTCAGTGTTGTTGTCGCTTGTTTGGCGGAGAACTTGTACGCGATTGCCCAGCGTGGATGCTTGATGGTTGAACCCAGTTGTTTCTGTGTCGCAGAGGAATTCACTTTGAGGACAGCGCCGTCGATTTCAAAATCAAGGCTGTCTCGTTTCTCTTCTAACATCTCACAGTACTGGATGGCGTCGTCGATGGTCTGTACTTTCTTGATGAACGGATTGACGCGGAACCCTGCTTTCCGGAGAGTTTCGACTGCTTCTTCTTGAGTATGAATCTCCTTGTCTGAGTAAGAGATGTAGTACACGAAGATGTCGAGGGGCCGAGTTGCGACCACCCGTGGGTCAAGCTGGCGCAGTGATCCTGCTGCTGCGTTCCGTGGGTTGGCAAACACTTGTTCTCCTTTCTTTTCTTGTTCTTTATTGAATTTCTTAAACGCTGCGATGGGGAAGTACACCTCCCCGCGGACTTCAGCGTTGCTGAGCACTGATCCTCGGAGACTCAGCGGGATGCTGCGGATGGTTTTGAGATTCGCGGTGACCTCGTCACCCTGCACGCCATCCCCGCGTGTCGCTCCTCTCACAAAGACTCCATTTTCGTAAATCAAGGCAATAGAGACACCGTCGATCTTAGGTTCACAGACGTACTCAACCGCACCGACGTTCTTCTGAATCCGTTCATCAAACGCATGGAGTTCTTCATAGGAGTACGCGTTCTCCAGGGACAGCATGGGAACCTTATGTTTCACAGTGAGGAATCCTTCGAGGGGTTTTCCTCCTACCCGCTGTGTGGGGGAATCCGGGGTGATTAACTCTGGGTACTGGGCTTCTAAGGCTTCAAGGTTTTTTAGGAGCTGGTCGTACTCATAATCGGAGATCACTGGGTTATTCTCTATATAGTACATATAATTATGATAATGTAACTGCTCACGAAGCTGCTGGATGGTTTTTTTCGCCTCGTTTTTCTTCACCCGGCATCACGCACCTAGGATTTTTTCAATCTGTGAGAGGGAATAGGTATTAAGGATATCTTTTTTTTCTAGCCAGCCACGTCGCGCTGTCGCCACTCCGTACCGCATGAACTCCATATGGTTGCTGTTGTGGGAGTCTGTTCCGAGCACGAAGCCGACGCCATGGTCTTTTGCAAGTTTTGCTGCGGTGTCATCAAGGTCGAGTCTATCAGGGAAAGCATTAATTTCTAGTCGAACGTTGTGCTCCTGTGCCGCATCAATCAGCTGCTGCAGGTCGACGTCGTAGGGATCCCGCTTGCTGATGAGCCTGCCTGTGGGGTGGGCCACGAAATCCACGTACTCATTGGTCATCCCCCGGATGATCCGCTTGGTCATCGCCTCTCGCTCCATTTTAAAGCTGGTGTGCACGGCGATGTACACGAAATCAAACTGTTTCAACACCTTGTTGGGGTAGTCGAGTGTCCCATCGGTTTTGATGTCACACTCTGTGCCACAGAGTATCCGGATGTCAGGCAGTTTTTTGTTCAACCGTTCAATTTCTTTGAGTTTTTTCTGTATATCCTCCTCGGTGAGGCCATTGGCGATGCGTAACGACTGTGAGTGATCGGTGATGCCGATGAACGAGTAGCCTTTCTGCTGGGCTGCTTGCGCCAGGGTCTCTACTGAGTCACTGCCGTCACTCCAGAGGGAATGCACGTGGAAATCTCCTCTGATGTCATCATAGCCGACAAGGGTTGGTAAGCGTTTTTTTTCTGCTGCCTCAAACTCGCCTCGGTTCTCCCGCAGCTCAGGTTCGATGTACGAAAAACCAATTTTTTTATAGATGTCGCCTTCGGTTTTTCCCGTGACATACTTGTCTGTTTTCTTCTCAAACAACCCGTACTCGTTCAGCTTGTACCCCTTTCGAATCGCAATGCCTCGTAAGGTCACATTATGTTCTTTTGACCCGGTGAAGTACTGCAGGGCGGCACCGTAGCTTTTTTCTTCGACGACGCGTAAATCAACCTGGAGGTTGTCGTTGAGCAGCACGCTGGATTTCGTGGTTCCCTTCGCAAGAACCGACGTAACTTCTGGGTAGGAGACGAAAACCTCCATGACCTTCACAGGCTGTGTAGAGGATGCTAGGATATCAACATCACCAATGGTTTCTTTCATCCGCCGCAGGCTTCCCGCGATGCTGAGATGTGTGATGTGCTTACATTTTTTCAAGTACGTAAGGTACCGCATGCCGTCCTCGTAAGCAACATGTAGCAGCACCCGACCGCTTGTTTTCTCCAGCAGCTGGATCCCACGCAGGATGTTGCGTTCCGTGATCTCCCCGAATCCTTCGAGGTCCCGCAGCTGACCACTGCTGGCCGCTTGTTTTAAGGCCGCTATCGAAGTGATCCCTCGGTTCTTGTACAACGCAGCAACCTTCCTGGGGCCTAACCCCTGGATGCTAAGGAGGTCAAGGACACCAGCAGGGATTTCTTTCTTCAGTCGTTCAAGGTACTTCAGCTTCCCGGTGGTGACGATCTCTTTGATTTTCTCAGCAAGCGCTGCACCAACCCCAGGAATCGTCTGCAGTCTGCCTTGGTTGGCGATTTTCTCGATATCCTCGTCGAGTGTCACAATGGTCTGTGCTGCCATCCGGTACGCCCGTGTTTTAAAAAAAACCTCTCCTTTGACATCGAGTAAATCCGCAATGGTGTTGAATATCTCAGCGACCACCTGATTCTTCATGCCACCTCACCAGTATTTAGCGGAGGAAGACAGCCACCTCAACGACATCGCCATCACGAACACCCAGGGTCTCACGCAAATGGAACGGTGAGATGCACTCCAAGGTTGTCGCGTAGTGGCTTCGTTTTGGTAACACTACAGCCCCCTCTTTTCCATTGATAGCCGCCTTGAAGCAGATGACGCCCCCGAACGTCCGGTTCTCTGCCTCAAATTCACTGATTTGAATCCCCCCACAGTCACGCAGCAACCGTAGTTTGTTCCGCTCGACGTACTCGATTTCCACGTTGAATGTCCCAGGATAGGCGACAAACCCAAGCTGGGTCTTGAACTGCTCAGCATAACCTTTCTGCTCTGTGTAGTACTTTCCCTCTCCCATCCCTGACACAACGGTTCCTTTGAAGACGACTTTACTGGGGAGGTTAAACACCTGTTCATACGACAGGTACTCCTTCCGGAGGACCTCTGCCCCGGTGCTGGTTATCTGGATGAGCTGCTTTTTCACCCCTAGCTCCCGGGTGACCATCTGCTGGGTGTCCAGCTCCAGCAGGTACCGCGATGCCGTCTGTTGGCTCGTCTGCAGTAAACTGGAGAGTTCTTGTGAGGAGAGTTCTACTTTGTTGTGGATTGCTCCAAGCAACGCTAATTCCTTTAACGTCTGCAGCAGGTATGGTTTTAACTCCTTCTGCGTACTCTTTTGCCTCCATTACTTCCCAATGGTCGCGACGAGCTTGTGTCCTTCCTCTGTGAACTCGTAGCGCTCTCCTTTCTTTACCACGATGCCGCCAGCGACGAACTCATCCATGATGCGTTGGGCAACCCGAGGGATGAGGCGGTTCTTCTTTACCATGCGTCTGAGGTCGCCTTCCCCTGCCACCAGCTCATCAAAGAGAATCCGTCGAAACTTGTTTGCCAGGATAAAGCCTTCGTCCATAGATGTACCAACAGGTTAATTTAGAGGTATCACATAAACCTTTTCACCCGTATGTTTCAAAAAATCCCTAAGGTGATGACCGCAGACCAACTCCTTGACCAGGCGATCCGCCGAACAAAAAAAATATACATCCACGATCGAAACAAGTACTACCAGCAGAAAAAAACAGTGATTGCACGAACAGAGGCCTTCATCACTGATCTAACTAGCAGGCTTGAGTCGTATGTCAAAGCCTTCCCCACCATCGATAGACTCCCCTTGTTCTACCAGGAGATCATTGACATCAAAATAGACAGCAACCATCTCAAGAAGTCACTCGGTGCCGTAGACTGGGCACGGAAAACAACCCAGATGGTGTATTCAACACAGAGCAGCACATTAACCAAAACCAGTAAGATAGATTTTTTAAAACAAAAGCAAAAAGAAATCTACGGACGTGTCGCCTCCATCGTCAAACAGGTCGATGCGCACCTCCTGTTTCTCGCCAACGCACAAAAGATACTGCGCACGTTCCCCACCATCGAAGACATCCCCACCGTGGTCATCGCAGGGTACCCAAACGTCGGGAAATCCTCCCTGATACGGATGCTGTCTGCAGCCAAACCCGAGGTCGCGCAATACCCATTCACGACACAACAGATTTATGTAGGGCATCTTGACAAAACCGTCCATTATCAAAAGCAACGTTATCAAATCATTGACACACCTGGACTCCTTGACCGTCCGCTCTCAGAACGCAATGCTATTGAGAAACAAGCAATAGCGGCGCTTCGTCATCTCGCAGACCTCATCGTCTTTCTCTTTGACCCCTCAGAGACCTGCGGGTACCGTCTCGTTGAACAGACGCAGATGCTGACGAACCTCAAAGAAATATTCAACGATGTCCTGTTCATCATCGTTGAAAATAAAGCGGATGTGACACGAACCGATTCACGCCATCGAAAGATATCGTGTACCACTAAGGAAGGAATCGACGATCTGCGTGAGACGATTATCTCAACCTTGGAGACCCAGTAGTTTAACGTAGGTGCATATCCCGGTACATGTTCATCTGCGAACAATGCTCTTAAGTCAGAACCGCGATATCTCCTTAACAACAACTAGGAAAGGAAGAACTCAGATTTTTATACCCTCTTTTCCCCCCTCTAATTCTTCCTTTCTGTTGTTCTTTTTCAAAGATTTTTTATAAAAAAGAATTATCGTATACACCCTAGGTAGTAAAAAAAAGTAATTCGAGGGAATTATCGTCGTCCTTTCATCGTCTGAAGGATCTCTTTGCCAAAATCAGTAATCCCATAGAGCCGGACATTTTTCCCCCCATTGCGCTCCTCAACCATATTCAATCCAATGAGTGATTCTTCTTGGCGGTACCGTGTTTCAATCCCGCGCAAGGCACCGATCACATTGGAGGATGTCGCACTGATGTGGTACGCAATTTCAGAGGTGTAACTGCAATTCGGACTGATTTCACAGAGGTACTCGGTGACTTTCCTGCGTATGTTGCTTCGTCGAAGCGCCCGTACTGCCAGTGACCGTTTGATTTCGATGGAACGGTCTATCGTTGTTTGTTCTAGCATCCCATCAGTCTCGTTATAAAACGAATGAACGCTCTTTTAATAAAGTATTCGCCTCCGGATACCTCGTTACATATTCACCTGCACAGATGACTGCATATGCATCTCCATATCCTGGTATGTATGCAGGTCATGTAGTGATGCAGTTGGATATTCACGTGCATATGCACTTGCATATACATACAATAACAATACGTTTAGTTGTGCTGTGATTTCTTTTTTTCTTCGCCCAGACCAAGAACACCAGCGAGTGCACACATCACACCAAACACAAAAAATACGATTACAAGCACAATCCATTTCGAGGAAAATAAATCAAGCAAGAAAAAAACAGGTAGGAAGAGAGCACTGAGTAGCAACAAAACTACTCCAATTTTTACCAAGATTCTATATTCTCGTATGCGATAGGATTGTCCTGATTGTCTCCCCTGCTGGAACTCTGGGGATTCTGGCAGCCAGCCTAATTCATCAAGAACATTAAAACGTGATCCTTGTGCATGGCGAGCTATGATTCGAAAGAGCTCTCGGACTTCATTTTCTGTGAAATAATCTACCTTGATTCTTGAAGTCCATTGGCTTGTCTTGATGACTATTTGCTCTATCGATCTCATATGAACACTCCGATAACCCGCTGTCGGATACAACGTTCGCCAACTCTTTACTTCAAGAATTTCAGACCATGCTGTAGATTTTGTATTCTTCCCCCTTGTTATCGCTATCCCCTGTGCATCTACCATAATGGTTTCTTCATACCGAATCCTATAGATTCCAAGAAAGAATGTACAAAAACCTAACAGTATTAATAAGTAGGGCATGAACCAAAAAATTCCAATAGGAAAATCATATTGAATATACAAAGCGTAATACACATACAGTCCTAGTATAATGAGAACAACAGAGACGAGAAAATAACTAATAATTCTGTTAAGCAATACTTTTTTCTTTAGTTTCCCGTCTTCGTGAGTCGATAAAATAAACGGTGTCTCAGGTTCAGGCATTTAATATCACATCCCATCTTCACTCCTAGAATATTGTAGCTGAATTTATAGTTTATTCTTATGGATGTTGAAAAATACTATCTTGTCGATAACAACACTAATTCTTTTCTAAGAAGAGTAAAAAAAAACACAGTGCGGGCGCCGGGATTTGAACCCGAGTTATTAGCTTGGCAAGCTAATGTGATACCAGACTACACTACACCCGCGTCTCTGGATTGCAGAAACCAAGAAGCAATCATCCCTTAAAAAGTATTACGCTACAACAAACACCATACGACGGCGCTGCTAAGAAAATATATAAATACGATGATACTTTTTTCTTATGAGTATCTATGAAACATCTCCTTTGCCTGCTCTTGGTTCTTCTTGTCATCGGCGGGAATGCAGGTTCTATCCTGGCGGCCTACACGGAGAGTGATGGGAAGGGGTATGAGTTCGCCCCTGAGGATATCACCCTTGCTGACGATGCCTTTCATGGGCGTGGAAAGCTTCCGTTCACTGAGTGGTGGTACTTCCAAGCAATGTTCGACAACGGGTACTCAGCGCTCATGAGTGTACGTGTAGTGAGTGGTCTTCTGGATTTGGTGTGTATTCGTTTAGATATCTACAACAACAGTATGGTACTCTCACATCAGAAGAGGTGGTATCCTCTGCGTGATGTGGTGCTCTCCTCTGAACGTCCGTTCATTCAGGTTCAAGGTCACACACTCATGAGTGGGTCGTATGATGATAGCACGCAGACGTTTACTTTTGTGGTGAATGTTACGTTCCCAGAGAGTGCAGCCCAGCTCTGCTTTGTTGGGACTACCACAGGCTGGAAAGGGGAGCTTCCTGGCGGTGAATGGTGGGTTGTCAGCCTCCCGAATGCTGATGTGACAGGCGCCCTTCGGGTACATAACACGGTCGTCAACGTCACTGGTGTAGGGTATCATGATCATGACTGGAACTTCAGGAGGAAAACCGGGGCAACCCGTGGTTGGCAGTGGGGGACATGTTGTACGCAGCAGTACACTGTGGTGTGGGCCAATATGCTCTCCACACTCGCAGCCTCACAACCCATCCTGGTGGTGAGTACGAGAGATGCAGGGTACGTCTCGATTCCCTCAGAGAGCATCTGGTTTAATCCACAAGACATCCATCTCAACCATCGGCGCTTCATCCCGTATTTTTTCACCCTGGGAGCGATGACAGACGATGTGTTTTTAATTGTCGACCTTGAGGCAGTCAGCGTGCAGCACGAGCAGTTCCTTGGTCTGATACAATACTGGCGGTACCATGCCAGAGGCTTTGGTACAGTTATGGTGGAAGGTCATGCAGAAACAGTCGATGGTGTCTTTGTTGCAGAGTACTTACGTTTTAGGTAGACGTCACAAGCAGCGATGGCTGTGCTGCTGCCATGCGCCGTAAGGGTTTACTGAGGTGTCGTCTGGCGCACACCGGGACTTCGTAGAACCCTGGGTTCAAGAGCCGCTGACTCTCCCTTAGTGTTGGTGTGTCGCTGCGTACACCACAGGTGATGCATTTGTATCCTTGATTCGTTCCCTTGGATTTCATGTGTTTCCCACAGACAGGGCACACTGGGTTTTCTGTTTTCAGCATGACAAGGGCAAGGTCAAGGACGTTGAGTTTTTCTAAGTTGACTGTCAATGGTTGTTCACGTACGCCGCCATAGACTTCAACGAGGTCCCCCGGGTGGAGTTGTCGCACGACTGTGCGGAATTCCTTTGTTGGTTCATAGGCAGCACACGGAATGGTCCCTGTGTGATCTTTCAATGTGAACAGCACATGGCCGCCTGTGATAGTGTACGGCGTGTTGTCGACTGATCCTCGTATGATGACTGATTCGAAGGGATGTACGTCTGCGATGCAGTGCTGTTGGAGGTGGTCATCAGTACCTTGGTTGGTCTCAAAGAGCAGCCAGCTGTCCACGGGTTCTGTGTCGATGCGGTCTGATGCAGCAATTAAATCAAGGTCGTCATCACCTCGGATGCCATACAGGATAGGGCAGGGTGAATTCGGCACAATACGATTGTGATGGTTGGTACTATCATAATTATCAAACGTGGACTGTAGCTCTGTGTCCATCTGTTGCACTGAGGCTGCTGAGACCTGCCGCTTGGTTCCCCAGCGGTTCTCAGATCGATACGCGATCAACTCGAAGGTTTTGTCCAGTGGCTCCCAGGCCACTGCTGCGGTTGCACCAATCAACCCTCTGCAATTTTTATACCCTTGATAGCGTGCATGGTGCGTGGTGAGTATCGGGTAGATCTCCTCGAGGCTCACCAGCTGTGTGACTGCTTTCGTATAGATGCCTGGTTCTGGTTTTTCCTGGAGCAGGACATAGCCAGGATTCGTGTTCTCGTCGTCGACTCGCGCCTGGGTTTCAATAATTGTTTTCACAACCGTCTCAAGATGTTGCTGCTGTGGAGCCGTCAGTTCTTCTGTGAATGTCAACGAACAGTGGACCTCTACTCCATCGATCATCCCTATTGTTCGTTTGATCTTCCCGCCTGGTTGTCCGATGTGCAGGCAGAGGGCACCGTTCCCGCGTGTCTTCCACGGGATGTTTGGGTTGAGTCGAACGAGACGGGGATAGCCGATGATCTCATAGTCATGTGTGATTGTTTGCAGGATGGTTCGTGCCACATACGTGGTGCATCCTCCAGTCGTTGAGTCGGTGTCATCAAGGCCTATCCAGATAGCTGTCACCACAAACGTTATTAAAGAGGTCGTACTTTAAGCTTCATTTCCTATGAATCGGACGGAGTTACTGGCAACTGTGCGGGATATTTTACGCAGAGCAGGGTTCTCTGTGTCTAACCCGTACGTGATTCATCTCCCTGGTTTTGATTTAGTGGCACGACGAGATGACACCCTGCTGATCATCAAAGTCTTAGTCAACATTGATAGTATAACAGAGAAGGTGGCTCAGGAGCTCCAGACGTTGGCGCATCTTCTGAAGGCAACTCCCCTGCTTGTCGGGGAGAAGAACGGCATCAACCTGCTTGAGGATGACGTCGCGTACTTCCGCTTCGGTATTCAAACCGTGACTCCTGCAACATTGAAGAGTCATGCCCTCGAGCAACTCCCGGTGCGGGCCTACGCTGCCCCAGGGGGGCTGTATGTGTACCTCGACCAGGTGAAGATACGGCAGTTACGTCAGGAGAAGAACATCTCCTTGGGGACCTTTGCGCGTCATGTCCGCGTGTCTCGTCGCACCGTCCGGATGTATGAAGAAGGAATGAGTGCTCGGATTGATATCGCTGATCGCATTGAAGAGCTGTTTGAACAACCAGTCACTACACCCATTGATTTATTTAAACCGGTTCTAGGGGATGCTGCGCAGGTGTCGCCATTCCACCATCAGCAGGAGCATTTGAAGCAGTTCCAACGGGAGGTGCTGTCGTTCTTACGAAACGTTGGGTACAATGTGATTCAAATGGACCGATGTCCGTTTGAAGCCTTAAGTAAGGAAAAAGAGAAAATCTTGTTGACCTGTGTTCAAGAGTATAATAAGAAATTGAAGGAGAAAGCGCATTTCATGCATGATCTCTCACGGATCATTGAGCGGCATGCTGTCGTGTTCACTGATAAGGATGTCGCCAAGAAGAACATGGAGGGCATCCCGATTATCGTAAAAAAGGAGCTTCGGAAGCTCCATGACCCTGAGGATGTGTTTGCGCTCATTCTTGAGCGGATTATTGCAGAATAACCACAGGGTACCTGACACAAACTTTTATAAACAAGATTATTATTCCCGAGAACTACGTTACCATAAGGAGTAGCAGAAAATCATAGTACTCGATGATGGAATATGGCAGAGAATAAAACCGTGGACGTTGTCCAGAAAGCACTGGAGGAATCCAAGAAACTGGAGCGGAAATTCAAACAATCCGTAGACGTCATCATTAATTTAAAAAACATTGATATGAATGAGGCAAAGAACCGCATTGACGATGAAGTCATGCTTCCCCATGGCAGAGGCACAGAGGCAAAACTGGCGCTGTTTGCCAGCGGGGAGCTTGCCTTAAAATCAAAAGGTCATGTCGATCTCATCATTAAACCTGAAGAGATTGAAGAACTAGCAAAAGATAAGAAGAAGTTTAAGAAAATGGCAGATATGTATGATTTCTTCATCGCGGAAGCACCCCTGATGCCGACGATTGGGAAAACCCTGGGTATCATCCTTGGTCCTCGGGGGAAAATGCCCAAACCGGTGCCTCCGACGATTGATATTTCCGGTATTGCGAAGAACCTGCGGAAAACCGTGAAAGTCCGATCGAAAACCTCAAAGACGATTCAGACGACGGTGGGACGAGAAGAGATGGAGTCTCAGCACATCGCAGAGAACATTGATGCGATCTTGAAGCGGGTGGAAGGCAAGCTGGAACGCGGGAAGTTAAACATCGGCTCTGTGTATGTGAAGACAACCATGGGGCCGCCAACACGATTACACTAAAGGTGACAGACACATGGCACATGTTGCGCAGTGGAAACACGGGGAGGTTGCAGAGCTTGCGTCTCTGATCACCAGTCATAAGATTGTCGGGATTATTGACGTAGGAGGCATCCCTGGTCCTCAGCTGCAGACGATGCGTGGACGCATGCGTGCGAAAGCGCAGATTCGCTCCTCGAAGAACACCTTGATTCTGCGGGCGTTAGACGAAGCAGAAAAGCAGGTCAAGGGAATCAGTGAGCTGAAAAAAGAAGTCACTGGTCAGGCGGCGATTATTGCAACAGATGTCAACCCGTTTGCGTTGTTCAAGGAGATTAAGGCATCTCGGTCCAATGCACCTGCGAAGGGAGGCGAGACCGCATCCCATGACATCATGGTCACTGCGGGGGACACCCCGTTTAAACCAGGTCCTATTGTCGGGGAGCTGCAGAAGGCAGGGATCCCAGCAGCTATCTCTGAAGGAAAAGTCATCATTAAAAACGATAAACTCCTGGTGCAGGCCGGTCAGAAGATCCCTAAGGAGACCGCGCAGATGCTCGCTCGTCTGGAGATCTTCCCGATCGAACTCGGTTTGCACGTTCACGCTATCTTTGAGAATGGTTGTATCTATCGACCGGATGTCCTGGATATCGACATGGACCGGTTCATGGGCCAGTTACGCACAGCATCCCTTAGTACACTAGGCCTTGCAATGGAGGCTGGATGGACGACGTCTCAGACGATTCATCCTCTGTTGACCAAAGCGTATCGGAGCGCATACACCCTTGCACTTGAGAGAAACATCTACACCAAGGAGACTATGTCGTCGCTCCTTGCCAAGGCGCATGCGTCGATGCTGTCTGTGAAGTCACAGGTCAAACCTGTGAGTCCCGAGGGTGACAAACCCGCATCATAACCAAAGGAGGAACAAAGCTATGGAGTATGTATACAGCGCAATGCTTCTGCATTCCGCAGGCCAAAAGGTTACCGAAGACAATGTTAAGAAAGTTCTGACTGCCGCTGGAGTAAAGGCTGATGACGCACGAGTCAAGGCACTGGTTGCTTCGCTTGATGGCGTCAACATTGATGAGGCGATAAAGAACGCCACCGCCATGCCAGCTGCAGCGCCTGCCGCCGCAGCGCCTGCTGAGAAGAAAGAGAAGAAGAAAGAAGAGAAGAAAGAAGAAGTGTCTCAAGAAGAAGCAGCAGCTGGACTCAGCGCGCTCTTTGATTAAGTGCGGAACGGTTGTACTCCTACAACCTCCACTCTTTTTTTGTTTTTTACTTACTTTTAGGTAGAAGGGGCTTTGTCAGCCTTAAGAACCCTCCATCCTTTTCAGAAGAATACAGAAGAAGAAAGGTGGGGGACGGGATGCATTGGATAGGAGGAATGTGCCTTTAGTGGAAAGCAGATACCTAAAGCAACCTCCCCAATTCGGACTTTGTCCCCCAATTCCAAATAAAGTCGTAAAATAAATACTTTTCTCTCGAATTTCCCCTCCTGTAGAGTCATTGAGAAAACAGGAGTAATAGTCAGGACGGTTTTCGATTCAGGATGCCACTAGGACTGAGTATTCTTTTTACTCGAATAACTATGGGTAGCCTCCGACCCGCAGGCTGGGATCGCCGAGGAGAATGAACTCTTCAATGGTGAAGTAGTCAGCACCGACATTGGTGATGTACGCATTCTGCGCCCCGGTCAGCATCTCCCCGACGGTGACACCATCCTCATAGGAGTCAAAGAAGTGCACGTCCAGGTACCCTGCACCACCATAGACGCCGTTGGCATCCACCCAGGTGTACGCCGTCCGAGTTGACCCTATGGTCGCAATCGCACCACCACCCTGCTGTGCCAGGAAACTCCAGGCGAAGCAGGTGTAGAACTCAGAGGGATCTGTTGAGAGACCAAAGACGCGGGCAAGCAGGTTGGCCACCCGTGGGTAGTAGTCGTATAAGTCCGTGAAGTTGAAGTCCAGTTTTGATGTTAAACAGGCATCAAAGAAGATCACCGGGAGCTTCTCAGCGTTCTTCAGTTGGTACACCCAGGGTGTGTAGTAGAGGATCGGCGTGCGTGATATCGCATTTGGCCGGTAGGTTCCCCAGCCGTGCTCAAAGCCATGGCCGGCGTAGCTGACAAACCCGACACCCGTGTTGATCTCCCGGTTGAAACTGGATGCATGCAGGGTGTGCTTGGAGGTCCACAGGTAGGTCTGCTCGAACTCAGGCAGGGTCTGACCAACCTTGGTGTTCGTGATCTCGCCTTCGTACACAAACAGTGGTGCACCATAGCTGAGGGGAAAGGTGTCTCCCCCAGCAAGCAGAATCCGTTGAAACCAGACTTGGTTGAAGGTCTCCTCCTCGTACGTGATGATCTTGTCGACGACTGTCGTCACTTCTGTGGCGTCCCGACAGGCAAGTCTGCCGATGTGCACATCAGCGTACAGGTCGACGCCATCAAGGTCTTCTCCATCATGGTTAATCTCACCGAAACGGTTGTTCGCATTGTCATCCCAGCTGCAGAACTGCCCCTGGGCGTTGTAGAGGTCACCGTAGTACAAATCAGACAGGAGGTTTGGCTCCCACCAGGAGGCATACGTTACGCGGATCGGCAGTTTCTTCATGTCTCCTACCAGTAGGACATACTGGGTGTTCCAGTTCTCCACAGCTTCTTTGATGAAGTACTTGATTTTCTCTGCCTGATCACGACCTGAAGACGTGCTGTACACCTCATCGAGGGTGACAAGCACGGTTGACAGTCCCATTGCGGTCTTATGGTCAACGAGTGGTTGGAGCTGTTCCACGAACTCCGCAGGTGACAGGATCACCAGTGCGTGGTCTTCAGCATTCACTGGTTGTGGGACTGGTTCTTCGTAGCGGATTGTCACCGTGAACGAAGAGCAGTACTCAAGCAGCTGAGCAGCTGGCTGATAGCGCACCGGGATGAGATGACAGTTGACAAAGAAGGTGCGTTGGTTTGCTGTGTTCAACCCGGCACCTGTGGTAAGCGTACTCCACTCAGAAGGATAGACTTCGTTGCGGTGGTACACGTCTGCGTCACAGTCACCGTCTCGTAGGACGATGCGATCCTCGTCGTAGTGTTTGACTGGCACTGGTTGGACCGGCTGCTTCAGTGACATGGTCTGTATCTCTGTCGGCATGATGTCGACAGAATATAGTATGGTCCCCAAGGGGAATTCAAAGGTTGTCGTATACACGGGCAACTGAGGGTAGCCTTCCTGTTGCAGCACACCGGTTGCTTCAGGGATACTAATCTCACAGAATGCTGCACCTTGGGTAACCATGGGTGAAGAGAAGATCACCGTTGATGCGATGGTAGAATTCTGTGGTACATCTCTGTAGGCAAACCCTGTTGAGCTGCTCAGAAAGAGAAAAATCGCTAGCATGACGCCTATTCCTATGTTCTTGATACTGTTCTTCATATGACTATCCCCTAATGGAGAAGTGAATCGTCTTCCCCTATATTAATTTTTAAATACTCTTTAGTAGTATATCAACCTATATATTATTTAAAAATTACGATAAAAATTGGTTTCTTCCTCCAGTAGAGACACAGGAGCCAGCCCTTCCTTTCCTAAGAGAGACTTTAAATAGCAAAAGCTGTATACTGCCTCACTTCTAACAGAGATATTAGGGTGAACCATGGGCAAAGGAATCAACGCAGCACGAAAACTCAAAAAAGGACGAAAACAGCAGTTGTGGAACGACCGCCATTACAAAAAGCGGATCCTGCACCTCAAGGAGAAAGCAGATCCACTCGGAGGCGTTCCGCAGGCTAGAGGCATCGTCATTGAGAAAGTCGGTGTTGAGGCAAAACAGCCGAACTCTGCTATCCGAAAGTGCGTCAAAATCCAGCTCATAAAGAACGGCAGGCAGATCACCGCGTTTGCCCCTGGGAACCATGCGATCGGGTTCATTGATGAGCACGATGAGGTCATGGTGGAAGGCATCGGTGGCCGTATGGGTCGTAGTTACGGTGACATCCCTGGTGTTCGCTTCAAAGTAATTAAAGTCAATGACGTATCCTTAAATCAATTAGTGAAAGGTAAAGTCGAAAAGCCGATGAGACGATAAGTATGAGTGAGAAAAAAGAAGGACAATTCCATTCAGCATTCTTCCCTGTGTTTGAGAAGTATGACATGAGTGCCGTGAAAATCGAGGATCAAGGGCTGCAGCGGTACATCAACCTGGAGAGCAAGGATTTTTTCCTGGGGGCTCCCTATGCCAACAAGATGTTTGGGAAAGCCAACCTCTCCATTATCGAACGATTGATTAACATCCTGATGAAAACCGAGATGTACACCGGGCAGAAAACCAAGTCCTACAAGGCGGTGCGCATGGCTTTTGACATCATTGAGAAACGCACAAAGACCAACCCTGTTCAAATCCTTGTTGACGCGTTGCAGAACGCTGCGCCAAAAGAAGAAACCACTCGGCTACGATTTGGTGGGATCATGGTGCCAAAAGCAGTGGATATCTCTCCGCAACGTCGGCTTGATATCGCACTGCGGAACATCTGCACAGGTGCTATGACTGCGAGTCATAAGAACAAGAAGAGGATTGAAGCCTGCCTTGCTGATGAGCTACTCAAGGCAAGCAAGAATGACCCTGCATCGTTTTCCGTGGCAAAGAAAAATGATCTTGAGCGGGTCGCAAAAGCCGCTCGATAAACCACCCGGAAGCATGTATGGGTTTTTGAAGGAATGACCTATGGGGCGAAAAGAAGAGAATATTGAGAAAGCAACGACTCTGATGAACAAACTTGATCGAATCCGCAACATTGGTATTGCTGCGCACATCGATCATGGGAAGACAACCTTTTCTGATAATCTGATCGCAGGCTGCGGGATGATGAGCGAGGAGCTAGCTGGTAAACAACTCGTGCTCGACTACGATGAGCAGGAGCAGGCACGAGGGATTACCATAAACGCTGCTGCTGCTTCCATGGTGCACACGTTTGAAGGCCAAGAATACCTCATCAACCTGATTGATACTCCGGGTCATGTGGACTTTGGTGGCGATGTCACCCGTGCGATGCGGGCAGTCGATGGTGCCATCATCGTTGTCTGCGCTGTGGAAGGTGCGATGCCGCAGACAGAGACTGTGATTCGCCAGGCGATCCGTGAGAAAGTCAAACCCATCCTCTTCATCAATAAAGTCGACCGGCTCATCAATGAACTACGAGTCACCCCGGAGGAGATGCAGGAGCGGTTCGTAAAGATCATCACCCGGTTCAACGAACTGCTGAACCGAGTCGTCCCTGAGGAGTTCAAAGGAAAATGGAATGTTAAAGTCGAAAACGGGACGGTTGCCTTTGGTTCTGCGTTTCACAACTGGGCGGTTTCAGTCCCGTATATGAAGAGTTCTAATCTTGGTTTCAAAGATGTGTACAATTACTGTAAAAATAATGATCAGAAAACCCTGGCGAAACGCTCGCCTATCCATGAGGTCGTCTTAGACATGGTCATTGACCATCTGCCGTCTCCAAAGGAGGCGCAAGCCTATCGTATCCCTCATATTTGGCGCGGGGATCTTGAGACGGCAGTAGGCAAGAGCATGGTGGAATGTAAAGACACTGGTCCTTTGTCACTCATGATTACCAAGATCATCCTTGATCCACATGCTGGTGAGGTCGCAATCGGCCGAATGTTCTCAGGGAAGATTACCCGTGGACAGGAAGTCTACGTGGTCGGTATGCCTAATAAGAACCGTGTGCAACAAGTCAATGTGCTTGTGGGCCCTGACCGGATTCCTGTCGAGTACGTCAGCGCCGGCAATATCGTTGCTGCCACAGGTATCCGTGATGCCATCGCTGGCAGTACAGTGAGTGATAGTGCTGAGGCTGAGCCGTTTGAGCGTATCGTGCATGTCTCAGAGCCTGTCGTCACGGTTGCTGTCGAAGCGAAAAACACAAAGGATCTCCCACGACTCGTCGAAGTACTCCGATTAATCTCCAAAGCAGACCCCAGTATCCAGGTGCAGATCAACCAGGAGACCGGTGAGAACCTGATGTCTGGGATGGGTGAGCTACATCTGGAGATAACAGAGTATCGTATTCGTCATGATCATAAGATGGATATCGTCTGCTCAGAGCCTATTGTGGTGTACCGGGAGACCGTCGGTAAACCAAGTCCGTATAAATTTGAAGGCAAGTCTCCAAACAAGCATAACCGGTTTTACATAGAAGTCGAGCCGTTGCCAGACTCCATCGTCAAGGCTATCTACAACAATGAGCTGCCTGAGAACGTGAAGAAATACAAGAAAGAAACCGCCAAGATCCTCCAAGACCTCGGCATGGATAAAGAGGTAGCCAAGGGTGTGTTTGGCTCGCATGGGTTGAACATGATTACTGATACCACGAAAGGGATTCAGCATCTCTTCGAGACCCGGGATCTCATCAAGGAAGCCTTTGATGAGGTCATGAAGAGCGGCCCGACGGTCTCTGAGCCTTGTCAAGGAGTCCTCGTGAAACTCGTGGATGCGAAGCTGCATGAGGATGCGATTCACCGGGGGCCAGCGCAGGTAATCCCAGCGGCGCGCAACGCGATTTACGGTGCGATTACTATTTCTGAGCCTACGTTGCTTGAGCCCATGCAGAAGGTGTTCATCAGCACGCCTCAGGAGATCATGGGTGATGCGTCCCGGGAGCTGAACTCCCGTCGCTCCGAGGTCAAAGACATGAAAACCGCGGGGGACTCTGTGGAAATCGAAGCAAAGGCACCTGTGGCTGAGATGTTTGGGTTTGCCTCAGCGATTCGGTCTGCGACCGGTGGGCGTGTGCTGTGGAACACGGAGAACATGGGTTTTGAGCCCTTGCCGCGGAACCTCAAAGACCAGGTGGTCAAGAAGATCCGTGAGCGCAAAGGCCTCAAGCCAGAGCCGTACCCGCCTGAGTACTACATGGGATAAAAACCTCTGAGGAGGTTTTTTTTCCAAATTCTTAAAAACCAGTGGTGAATTCAGGGGAGACTATGCAGCGAGGAATCATCCCGATCAACAAGGAGTACGAACTGGAGTATCGGTACTACGACAAGGACCCGGCGTACAAGTATTTTAACAGACGGTTTGAAATCTACCTGATTGGGAAGAAAGGCCTGCGGAAGGCCTACATCCTGCACATGGATAACTGTGACACTCGGCCGGGGAAGTGGGCGCCGCACATCCACAAGGCATCCAACGTCGCAAAGAAACTGTACTTTGGTGTCTCGACGTTGAACTGGAATGAAGTGAAGGAAAACTTCCTTTCGGCTCTCATCGGTGAGATTGGTGCTGCGTCTGCAAAGGATATCAAGAAAGCAGTCGGGTCTCTTCTGTCGCCGAAAGTGTAGATAACATTACGTCATTTGAATGGATTTTTGGGATTAATCTTGAACTTGAGTTGGTGGTATGGACTATCACTGGTTAGGCTCAGCTTGCGCTTGACACCATCTTCAACGGACTCATCCGTGCCTCTGATTTGTCGTATGGCGCTGGTGTGTATCGTGTGTACGCCGCGTTCCGAGACCCCGAGGATAACGTTCTTGTGACCAGTGATGAGACAGAGTTGAGCGCCTGGTGGGAGTTCGAAAAG